>NZ_SOHC01000061.1:0-88050 GCF_004403955.1 Cryobacterium sp. TMT1-2-1 | reverse complement strand
GGCGCCGCCGGCGCCTCCCGGTGCTCCGCCGGGACGCTGGAAAGCGCCCGGACGCTGGCCGAAACCGGTCGGGCGCGGGGCCTGGCCGGGGCCACCCGGACGCGGTGCACCGGGGCGCGGTGCGGCGGGACGCGGGATGTTGCTCGGTGAGGCGGAGGGCGGGCGTTGGCCCATGCCCTGGGCGCTCGCGAACGGGTTGTTGCCCGGACGCGGCGTGGGGGTCTTGCCCATGCCCTGGTTGCTGGCGAACGGGTTGTTACCCGGTCGTGCGGCTCCCGGACGCGGTGCGCTGCCCGGCTTGACCGGGGCGGCAGCGCCGCCCTCTGTCCTGGCTTCGGGGGTCTCGGTGCCGGTCGTGGCTTCCGCCGCGACATCCTTCTCGGCTGCCTTGCCTGCCGCGGCTGCCTTTTCGGCGGCCTGGGCCTGACGCTCGGCAACGGTGAGCGGCGCCGCGGGGAGCGGCGGGGCGTCGACTGCGGCTGCGGCCGGGGCTTCCACCACGGCGACGGGCTGTGCGGCCGGCTTGGCGGGTGCCGGACGGGCTCCCGGCTTCGCCGTCGATGCGGAAGCCGGCTTGGCGGCGACCGGCGCTTCGGTTTTGGCACCCGCGGGGGCGGTCTTCACGCCGTCGGCCTCGAGCGCGGCGCGGAGGCGCCGGGCGACGGGGGGCTCAACACTGCTGGACGGTCCCTTGACGAACTCGCCCATTTCTTTCAATTTGGCAAGGGCTACCTTGCTGTCGACGCCGAGCTCGGTTGCGATCTCGTGTACGCGTGGTTTTGCAGCCACAATTCTCCTGTTCCGGGCCTGCACCCGGAAAGGGGCAGACCGTTAGTAACGGACGGTTCTCATTTCGAGCCGCTCATTAGTTATCCATTAGCCAAGTCAGCCTGTTCTCTAGTTGTTTCGCGTCCACGGAACTGGTCACGCGAAGGGCACGCCCGAAAGCGCGTCGCCGCTGTGCGTCCTGGAAGCACGCGACGGTGGGATGCAACCACGCGCCTCTGCCAGGGAGTGTGGCGGTTTCATCCGCCACGAGTTCCGATTCCCGGGCCACAACCCTCAGAAGTGAGGACCGAGGTGCGCGCAAACGGCATCCAATGCACGTTCTTACGGATTCCATCGTACCCCCTATTCGGCGTCCTCCAGAATACTGTCAGGCTGGATGTCGATTTTGGCCCCGGTCAGCTTGGCCGCGAGGCGGGCATTCTGGCCCTCCTTGCCGATGGCGAGGGACAGCTGGTAATCGGGCACGAGAGCCCTGACGGCCTTGATCGACTCGTCGATGACATAGGCGCTGGTGACCTTGGCGGGCGACAGCGCGCTGGCGACGAACGTGGCCAGGTCGGGCGAGTAGTCGACGATGTCGATCTTCTCGTTGTTGAGCTCGGCGGTGACCGCGCGCACCCGCTGCCCGAGTTCGCCGATGCAGGCGCCCTTGGCGTTCACGCCGGGTTCGGTGGCCCGCACGGCGATCTTGGTGCGGTGGCCGGCCTCGCGGGCGAGCGACACGATCTCGACGACGCCGCTGGCGATCTCGGGGACCTCGAGAGCGAACAGGCGGCGAACCAGCGACGGGTGGGTGCGCGACACCGTGATCTGCGGGCCCTTGAGCCCCTTGCCGACGGCCGTCACGTAAACGCGGATGCGCGTGCCGTGCGTGTAGCTCTCACCGGGCACCTGCTCCTCAGGAGGCAGGATCGCCTCGATGCTGCCGAGGTCGACGTGGATCATGCGCGGGTTCGGGCCCTGCTGGATGATCCCGGCGACGATCTCGCCCTCGCGGCTGCGGAACTCCCCGAGCACCGCGTCATCGGCCAGGTCCCGCAGGCGCTGGTTGATGACCTGCTTGGCCGCGAACGCGGCGATCCGGCCGAAGTCCGTTGGCTCGTCGACGCCCTCGCCGATGATGTTGCCCTCGTCGTCGTGTTCGGGCACGAAGATGGTGATGTGGCCGGTCTTGCGGTCGAGAACGACCCGCGCCCCCGGCTCTTCCTCGACGGCCTGCTTCATGTGCTCACCCGGGTGGATGTGCTTGAGGTAGGCGGTCAGAATTGCCTGTTCAATGATCCGCGCGAGTTCCTCGAAGGGGATCTCTTTCTCGCGCTCCATCTGCCGCAACATACTGAGGTCGATGTCCATGGCCGGCCTCCTCTATTCAAATTGTGCCGCCGCGAAACTGCGCAGCGGGCTCTCCTCTACGGTACCCGAATCCGAGCGGGTCCGTCACCGTCGATGCCCCTGTCGCCGGTGGCGTTCCCGCGGCTAGTCTGGGCCAATGACGACTGATTCCGCAGGCAAGACTGCGCGCAAGGCCGCACGCAAGGCCGAAGACAGCACCCCTTTCCGTACCCTGGCCCGCGTGGGCTACGCGGTCAACGGCCTGCTGCACCTGCTGATCGGCATCATCGCCATCGGAGTCGCGACCGGCACGAGCGGCGCGAAAGCAGACCAGTCCGGCGCCCTCGGGCAACTCGCCGCCACTCCTGGCGGGGTGTTCCTGCTGTGGACCGTGGTGATCGGCCTGGCCGCCCTCGGCTTGTGGCAGGTTGTCCAGGCCTTCCTCGTGCCGGCCTATGACCCGAAGCGCAAGTGGGCGCACCGGGTGATCGAGCTCGGCAAGGGGGTCGCCTACCTCGCGGTCGCGGCAACGGCGCTCACGTTCGCCGTGGGCGCCACGTCGGACGCAGCCCGGAGCACGCAAGACTTCACCGCGACGTTGCTCGGGGCACCGGGCGGAATCCTCCTGCTCGTCCTGATCGGGCTCCTCGTGCTCGTGATCGGCGGTTTCTTCGTCTACCGGGGAGCGGCGAGGACGTTCACCGAGGCGATTACCGTGCCGAGCGGGCCGGTCGGCACGGTAATCGTGGGACTCGGCGTCTTCGGTTACATCGCGAAGGGAATCGCGCTGGGGGTGGTCGGCATCCTGTTCCTGGTCGCGGCGTTCACGGCCAATGCCGCCAAGGCGACCGGGCTCGACGGGGCGCTCAAGGCCCTGGTCGCCCTGCCGTTCGGTCCCGGCATCCTGATCGTGGTCGGGGTGGGACTGATCGCCTTCGGCGTCTACAGCTTCGCGAGGGCGCGCTACGCCCGGCTCTGATCACGCGGCGACCCGCCGCGGGCCGGGACTCAGCCCAGGCGGGTCACGACGTCGGCGACGGCGACCTGTTCTCGTTCCCCGGTGCGCCGGTCCCACAGCTCGACGATGCCGTCGGCCGCGCCACGGCCCACGATGACGATCTTCGGGACGCCGATCAGTTCGGCGTCCCCGAACTTCACGCCGGGCGAGACCTTGCCGCGACGGTCGTCGTAGAGCACCTCGCGGCCGGTGGCCTCGATCGCCGCGACGACGGTCTCGGAGGTCTCGAAGACGAGCTCGTCACGCCCGGTGGCGATCACGTGCACGTCGAACGGCGCCACTGATTCCGGCCAGATCAGGCCCTTCGCGTCGTTGTTGAGCTCGGCGATGGTGGCCAGGATGCGGGTCACCCCGATCCCGTAAGACCCCATCGTGACGGTGACGAGCTTGCCGTTCTCGTCGAGCACCTTGAGGCCGAGCGCTTCGGCGTACTTGCGGCCGAGCTGGAAGACGTGGCCGATTTCCATGCCGCGGGCGAGTTCGACCGGGCCGGAGCCGTCGGGGGCGGGGTCTCCGGCACGCACGTCGGCGGCCTCGACGGTTCCGTCGGCGTGGAAGTCGCGTCCGGCAACGAGCCCGAAGACATGGCGGCCCGACTCGTTCGCCCCGGTGATCCATTCGGTACCGTCGACGACGCGCGGGTCGAGCAGGAACCTGATGCCGGTGGCCGACTTCTCACCGAGGATGGCCCCGGCGATCGACCACGGGCCGATGTAGCCCTTGACCAGGCCGGGGTGCCTGGCGAAGTCGGCCTCATTGGCCGCCTCGACCTCGGTCGGCGCGAATGCGACCTCGACCCGCTTGAGGTCGACCTCGCGGTCGCCGGGCAGGCCGATCACGACGAGCTCCCGCGTTCCGTCCGGCAGCATCAGCGCGAGGACAACGTTCTTGAGCGTGTCGGCCGCCGTCCACTCGCGGCCGTCCGGGCGAGGGTGGGCGGAGTTGGCCCGGTCGACGAGGGTCTGGATGGTGGGGGTGTCCGGGGTGTCGAACACCTCGGCCGACGTCAGGTCCTTGAAGCTGATCGCGGGAGGCGCGACGGTCGTGAACGCTTCGATGTTGGCCGCGTAGCCGCCGGCCGACCGCACGAAGGTGTCCTCGCCGACCGGGGTCGGGTGCAGGAATTCCTCGCTTTTCGAGCCACCCATGGCGCCGGCATCCGCCTGCACGATCACGTATTCCAGGCCGAGCCGGGTGAAGATGCGCTCGTAGGCGTCGCGCTGGGCCTGGTAGCTGGCATCCAGGCCCGCGTCGGTGTAGTCGAAGGAATAGGCATCCTTCATCGTGAACTCGCGACCGCGCAGCAGGCCTCCGCGTGAGCGGGCCTCGTCGCGATACTTGTCCTGGATCTGGTAGATCGACAGGGGCAGGTCCTTGTAGCTGTTGTACAGGTCCTTGACCAGCAGGGTGAAGACCTCTTCGTGGGTGGGTGCCAGCAGGAGGTCGCTTCCCTTGCGGTCCTTCAGGCGGAACAGCCCGTCGCCGTACTCGTCCCAGCGCCCGGTGATGTCGTACGGTTCCCTGGGAAGCAGAGCGGGGAAGTGCACCTCGTGGGCGCCGGCCGCCGTCATCTCCTCGCGCACGATCGCCTCGATCTTCGCCTTCACCCGCAGGCCGATCGGCAGCCAGGCGAAGATGCCTGGGGCCTGGCGACGGATGTAGCCGGCCCGCACGAGCAGGCGGTGGCTGGTCACCTCGGCGTCGGAGGGGTCTTCGCGGAGGGTACGGAGGAAGTAGTTCGACAGGCGTGTAGGCACCCGTCTACTTTAGGCCGCGCCCGCCCGGTCCCGCGAAACCGCAGTTGTGCGCGCTAAAACGCCGTCATAACGCGCACGACTGCGGTTTCGCGGGGAGGGGTGGGGCTATTTGCCGACGGTGACGACGGGGGCGCCGAGGCTGTCCTCGCTGGGCGGCATTTCGGCGGCCAGGCGGTTGGCTTCCTCGATCAGGGTCGCGACGATCTCCGACTCGGGGACGGTCTTGATGACCTCGCCCTTGACGAAGATCTGGCCCTTGCCGTTGCCGGATGCGACGCCGAGGTCGGCCTCGCGGGCCTCGCCGGGTCCGTTGACGACGCAGCCCATCACGGCGACGCGGAGCGGCACGGTCATGCCCTCGAGGCCGTCGGTGACGTCGTTGGCGAGCTTGTAGACATCCACCTGGGCGCGCCCGCAGCTGGGGCAGGAGACGATCTCGAGCTTGCGCTCGCGCAGGTTCAGCGACTGCAGGATCTGCAGGCCGACCTTGATCTCCTCGACCGGCGGGGCACTCAGCGACACCCGGATCGTGTCGCCGATGCCCTCGGAGAGCAGGATGCCGAACGCCGTGGCGCTCTTGATCGTGCCCTGGAACGACGGCCCGGCCTCGGTCACGCCGAGGTGCAGGGGCCAGTCGCCGCGCTCGGCCAGCAGCCGGTAGGCCTTGACCATGATGATCGGGTCGTTGTGCTTGACCGAGATCTTGAAGTCGTGGAAGTCGTGCTCCTCGAACAGGCTCGCCTCCCAGACGGCGCTCTCGACGAGGGCCTCCGGGGTGGCCTTGCCGTATTTCTGCAGCAGGCGCGGGTCGAGCGAGCCGGCGTTCACGCCGATCCGGATGCTGACGCCCGCGGCCTTCGCCCGGCGTGCGATCTCGCCGACCTGGTCGTCGAACTTGCGGATGTTGCCCGGGTTCACACGCACGGCCGCGCAGCCGGCGTCGATTGCGGCGTAGACGTAACTGGGCTGGAAGTGGATGTCGGCGATGACCGGGATCTGGCTCTTCTTCGCGATGATCGGCAGCGCCTCGGCGTCGTCGCGGCTGGGCACGGCGACGCGCACGATGTCGCAGCCGGACGCGGTGAGCTCGGCGATCTGCTGGAGCGTCGCGTTGATGTTCGGTGTCGGCGTGGTCGTCATCGACTGCACGCTCACCTGGGCGTCGCCGCCGACGAGCACCTTGCCGACCTTGATCTGACGGGTCTTACGTCTGGGAGCGAGTACCTCAGGCACCTTGGGCATCCCTAAATTGATTGCAGCCACGCCGTTAGCTTACGCGTCGTGCCCGGCGCGGTGCCTGTGCGGCGGACCGCCCGTCAGCTGACCCAGTGACTCAGGTTGACCGGGGCCCCGATGTTATTGATGACCCCGGAGCCTGAAGTGGAACTGACGTGCACAGCCCATGCGTTGGGGTATTCGATGTTGTCTCCCGCCGGTGTCGTCAGCTCGGGACCGACTTCGATCAGAAAGAACAGGTGCCCGGCAGACGCGAAATCCCTGTTGACGCTCAGCCCCAGTTCGTCCGCCACGGCATCCATGTCGTCGCCGACCGTACTACCGGACTCCGTCGTGATCGCGACCCCGTCGCCCACCTGGCCCGCCGTGAAGTCGAGCGAGTAATCGCTCTCGCCGAGGAATTTCCCTTCCGGCGGCAGGTAGTCGGTGAGCGTCAGACCCGCCCAGGAATACGTCTGCCCCGCCGGGCGCTCCAGCCCGCCCTCGTACGATGCCGTCGCGGGCTCTTCTCCGACCACCACGGACAACGCGCCCAGCATCGCCGCCAGAGGATCTTCGTACGTCAGAGAGGCCACCAGTGATCCCGACTCGTCCATGAGCTCGAGCGCCTCCGGGCGTACGACGATGGTGGTGACGCTCGTGAGGGGGTCGACCTCCGGGCCCGGCGAGGAAGAGGGCGCCACGTCCCCGGCCGGGCCTGCCGCCGAGTCCGCGCCGGATTGGTTCGAGGCGCACGCCGTGCCGGCAAACAGTATCCCCGACACCATCAGGCCCACCATGGTGAATTTGCTGGCTGACCGGTTCATCGCGTCCCACTTCCCCCGGCGCGTCCCCCGCGCCGCCTGCCGCCAGTCTCGCACCGGGCGGGCAGCCGACGGAAGAATCCCCGATAACGATTCGAATCCGGAACGGCCTTCGCCCGCGGCCCTCGCCCGCGGCATCCGCCCGGTGCGTCCCGGGCGTCGATCGGCGATACAGTCGAAAGATCAGTGTGAAGACGAAGGAGTCACCCCTCATGCCCGCAATCGAAGTAGTCATCGTGGCCGGATCGCGCACGCCGCAGGGCCGCGTGAACGGCCAGCTGTCCTCCCTCACCGCCGTGCAGCTGGGGACCGCCGCCATCGCGGGCGCCCTCGAGCGCGCCGGCGTCAGCCCCGACCAGGTCGACGCCGTGCTGATGGGGCAGGTGCTGCAGGCCGGCTGCGGGCAGAACCCCGCCCGCCAGAGCTCGATCGCCGCCGGCATCCCGTGGAACGTGCCCGCGATGACGCTGAACAAGGTGTGCCTGTCCGGGCTCGCCGCGGTGATCGACGCGGCCCGTCTCATCCGGCTCGGCGAAGCGGATGTCGTCGTCGCCGGCGGGCAGGAATCCATGTCGAAGGCCCCGCACCTGCTCCCCGGCTCCCGCCAGGGCTGGGCCTACGGCAGCGTCACCGCCCTCGACCACGCCGCCCACGACGGGCTGACGGATGCCTTCGACGGCCTGTCGATGGGCATCTCGACCGAGCGGGTCAACGAGAGACTCGAGATCACTCGCGGCGAGCAGGACGAAATCGCGGCCGCCTCGCACCAGCGGGCCGCCGCCGCCATGGCCGACGGCACCTTCGACAACGAGATCACGCCGATCAGCGTGCCGCAGCGCAAGGGCGAACCGAAGCTCATCGACGCCGACGAGGGTGTGCGCGGCGACAGCACAGTGGAGTCCCTCGGGCGCCTGCGCCCCGCCTTCTCGACCGACGGAACGATCACGGCCGGGAACTCCTCGCCGCTCAGCGACGGCGCGAGCGCGGTCGTCGTGACCAGCCGGCGGTGGGCCGAGGCGCACGGGCTCGCCTGGCTGGCCGTCATCGAGGCATCCGGGCACGTCGCCGGTCCCGACAACTCCCTGCACTCGCAGCCCGCGAACGCAATCGCGCACGCCCTCGGCCGAGCGGGCTGGTCAGCCGAAGACCTCGACGTCGTCGAGATCAACGAGGCGTTCGCCGCCGTCGCCCTGCAGTCCTCGCGTGAGCTCGGCCTCAGCAGCGACAAGGTGAACATCCACGGCGGCGGGATCGCCATCGGCCACCCGATCGGCGCCTCCGGCGGACGGCTCGCGCTGCACGCCGCGCTGGAACTCGCTCGCCGCGGCGGCGGCAAGGCGGCCGTGTCGCTGTGCGGCGGCGGCGGCCAGGGCGACGCCCTGCTGCTCTCCCGCTAGAAGCCCCTCCGCCCCTCCCGCGAAACCGCAGTTGTGCGCGTCAAAACGCGTTTATAGCGCGCACAACTGCGGTTTCGCGGGAGGTAGGAAGCGTTAGCCGAAGATGCTGATCGGCTTGACGATGTCCGCGTAGATCAGCAGCAGGCTCATCGCGCCGAGCACGATGACCACCGCGAACGTCAGCGGCATGAGCTTGGCCGTGTCGACGGGTCCAGGCACCGGGCGCTTGAAGAGCTTCGCGAAGAAGCGGCGGATGCCCTCCCACAGCGCCCCGGCCACGTGGCCGCCGTCGAGCGGCAGCAGCGGAATCAGGTTGAACACGAACAGGGCGATGTTGACGGAGCCGAGCAGGCCGAGCAGGCTCGCCACCTTGCTGGCGACGGGAACGGAGTCGATGCTCGTGATCTCCCCGGCGACGCGGCCGACACCCACGACGCTGATCGGGCCGTTCGGGTCGCGCTCCCCCGGACCGAATGCGGCATTGGCCACTTCGACGAGCCGCTGCGGCAGGTTGAGGATCATCTGGCCGACCCTGACGATGTTGTCCCCCACGGCGGGAAGCACCGCGGTCGCCGGCTGCTGGACGAGCTCGCTGGCCGGCCCGATGCCGACGAATCCGACCTCGGTGGTGACGGGCTGCCCGGAGGCATCCTCTTCAATCTGGCCCGCCTCGTCCATCACATAGCGCTCGGTGAGCTTCGGCGTGATGGTGAGGGCGACATCCTCGCCGCTGCGCTCGACGACGAATTCGAGGGGGGTGCCCGGAGACTCACGGATGATCGCGGTCGACTGCTCCCAGGTCGCAATGGGGGTGCCGTTGACGCTGACGATCCGATCGCCCGGCTGGAGTCCGGCCGCGGCGCCGGGCGCCGGCTCGTCGGACGCGTCGCAGGCCTGCCGGGCGCTCGTGGCCGGCAGCACGCACTCGGAGACGCTCCCGACGGTCGTGCTCGCCTGCGCCGTGCCGAAGCCCATCAGCACGATGGAGAAGAGGATGATGCCGATCAGAAGGTTCATGGTCGGTCCGCCGAGCATGATGATGACGCGTTTGAAAACCGGCAGACGATAGAAGGCCCGGGCCTCCTCCCCCTCGCCGATCGAGTCGGCGCTGCTGCTGCGGGCATCCTGCACCAGGGTGTTGAAGAAGCCGGTCCCCGAGGTGCGCGCGGCGCCGCCCTCCTTGACCGGGGGGAACATGCCGATCATCGAAATGTAGCCGCCGAGCGGGATGGCCTTGACGCCGTATTCGGTCTCGCCCTTGCGCCTGGACCACAGGGTCGGGCCGAATCCGACCATGTACTGCGTGACCTTGACCCCGAATGCCTTTGCCGGCACCAGGTGGCCGATTTCGTGCAGGCCGATGGACAGGGCAAGGCCGACAATCACGACGACGACACCTAAGATGAACAGAAGCACGGTTTCCACAGGCCCAGATTAGCCGCATCAAGCTGCAAAGCTGCTGGTTACAGGCCCCTCGCGGGTCGCGTTCCGGCCACAGTATCCGCCCCGAGGAGAATCCCCTGTCCGCACAGCAAACTGCCAGCCCCATCGGCGATGTCCTCGCCGGCCGGTTTCGCGTCGATCGCCTCATCGGCAACGGCGGCATGGCGGCCGTCTACCAGGCGACGGATGTCGTTCTCGGCCGCACCGTGGCCCTCAAGTTGTTCCGCAATGACACGCTCGACGATTCGTCCGGAGCGGAGCGCCAGAGCGGAGAAGTCGCCCTGCTGGCGAGCCTCAACCACTTCGCCCTCGTCACCCTCTTCGACGTGGGAACCGCCGTCATCGACGGCGCTGCGCGCACGTTCATCGTGATGGAGCTCATCGACGGCCCCGACCTTCGCAGCCAGATCGCGGGCGGACCCCTGCCGGCCGCCGAGGTGGCCGAGATGGGCGCCGACCTGGCCGAGGCGCTGCACTACGTGCATTCCCAGGGCATCATCCACCGTGACATCAAGCCGGCGAACGTCCTGCTGGCACCCTCCAGTTTCCCGGGCCGCATTTCCCACGCCAAGCTCGCCGACTTCGGCATCGCCCGGCTCCTCGACGAGGCCAGGCTCACGGCGACCGGCACGCTCATCGGCACGGCGAGCTACCTCAGCCCCGAGCAGGCCCTGGGCGCGGCGATCGGTCCGCCCAGCGACGTGTACTCGTTCGGGCTGGTGCTGCTCGAGTGCCTGACCGGCGAACGCGCCTACCCCGGCACCGCCATCGAGTCCGCGACGGCCCGGCTGCAGCGCCAGCCCGAGATCCCGGCGACCCTTGGCCGCGACTGGGTGAACCTGCTCGGCGCGATGACCAGCCGCGAAGCCGCAGACCGGCCCAGCGCATCCGACGCCGCCGTCGTCCTTCGGGCCCTGGCCTCCGCGGGCGCCGCGGATGACGCCACGCAGCTCATGCCCACCGGCGCCTCGGATGCCACTGCCCTCATGCCCACCGACGCGGCCACGGCCCTGCTGCCCGTCTCATCGCCCGCCAGTGCCCTTCCCTCCACTGACGCCTCGGCGGAGACGGTGGTCCTGGGCCGGGTGCAATCGCTGCAGGACTCCGACGACACAGCGGCCCGGACCACTCCCGGAACAGGGCGCGCTTCCCGGGGCGGACGCCGGAAGTGGGTGCCGATCATCCTGGTCGTCGCCGCGGTCGTCATCGGAATTCTGGCCTTCGTGCTCCTCCAGCGCCCGAGCGGGCCGGAAGCGACCCCGCCGAGCTATCCCGCCGTCGAAGGACCCCTGGGTACGCATCTCCAGGAGCTCCAGAAGAGCGTCGAGCCATGAGCGGGTTCCGTTCGCGGTCCGTCGCGCTGGCCGCCACCCTCCTGATTGCCGCCGTCGCCCTGACCGGCTGCTCTGACTCCAGCCCCGACCTCAAGCCCGGTGCGGCCAGTCAGCTGCAGGACGGAGTGCTCTCCGTGTCGACCGCCGCCGCGGCCGGCGACTTCGCAGCGGCCCAGACCGCGCTCGCTGTGGTGCAGGCGGACGTTCTCGCCGCGACGAAGGCCGGCGATGTGACGGCCGACCGATCCGCCGAGATCCAGGCGGCCATCAAGCTCGTGAGCTCCGACCTCGCGGCGGCGATCGCGGCGTCCACCCCGACCCCGACGCCGGAACCGGAGGCCACGGAAGAACCGGCACCCTCGCCGGAGCCGACGACGACGCCCGCCCCGACGCCCACCCCGGAGCCGGAATCGACGGTCGAGCCCGCGCCGGAACCGACGACGGAGCCTGTCCCCGAGCCGGCGCCCGCACCGGAGCCGCCAACGGCCCCCGACGTCGCGCCGACACCGTCCACCGTGCCGGCGCCGTGATGACGCGCCTTCCCCGCGCCCCACGCGCCGCGATCGCTGCGGTCATCCTCGCGGTCGCCCTCTCCGGATGCGCGAGCGATCCGTCCGCCCTGGAGCAGTCCACGGCCGAGCGACTGCAAACCGGTGTCCGCGCAGTCGCCACCTCCGCCGCCGCGGGCGACTACACGAGCGCCCAATCCGCCCTGGGCGCGCTCCAGGCCGACCTGCTGGCCGCCTCCGCCGCGGGCGAGGTGACGGGCGAACGCTCAGCCCGCATCCAGTCGGCCATCAATCTGGTGGGCGCCGACCTGAACGCCGCGATCGAGGCCGCCAAACCCGCCCCGGTCCTCACGCAGACTCCCACGCCGACGCCGACCAAGGATTCGAAGCCGGGCAAGGGCAACGACGACGACGACGACGACAAGAAGGGCAACGGCAAGGACGACTAAGGCGTCTCCCGGTGGCTGCGCCGCGTTCGGCTTCGGTCAGCCGAGCAGCTTGTCGGCCGCGGCCCGCGCCCAGGCCTCGGCCGCGGCCAGCGAATCCAGGGTGAGCACGCCGTCCTGCTCGTGCGCCTCCACGACGCGCTGCACGGTCGCGACGATGTCCAGGAAGCCGATCCGGCGCGCATGGAACGCGGCGACGGCCTGCTCGTTGGCCGCGTTGAACACGGCGGGGTAGGTGCCGCCGGCCCGGCCGACCTGCTTGGCGAGCTCCACGGCCGGGAAGGCCGCGTCGTCGAGGGGCTCGAAGGTCCACGTATGCGGGGTTGTCCAGTCGATGGGAACGCCGACGGCCGCGACCCGGTTCGGCCAGTCCAGCCCCAGCGAGATCGGCAGCCGCATGTCGGGCGGGGAGGCCTGGGCGATGGTCGAGCCGTCGATGAACTCGACCATCGAGTGCACGACCGACTGGGGATGAACAACCACATCGATGCGGTCGTACTCCACGTCGAAGAGCAGGTGCGCCTCGATCACCTCGAGGCCCTTGTTCACCAGCGTGGCCGAGTTGGTGGTGACGACGAGGCCCATGTTCCAGGTCGGATGCGCCAGCGCCTGCTCGGGCGTGGCCGTCGCCAGCGACTGGCGGCTGCGACCTCTGAAGGGGCCCCCGGATGCCGTGAGCACGAGGCGCCGGACCTCGCGGGGGGTGCCCGACCGCAGGGCCTGCGCGATCGCGGAGTGCTCAGAATCCACCGGCACGATCTGTCCGGGCGCGGCAATGGATTTCACCAGGTCCCCGCCGACGATGAGGGACTCCTTGTTCGCCAGCGCGAGTGTGCGCCCGGCCTTCAACGCGGCGAGGGTCGGGCCCAGGCCCACCGAACCGGTAATGCCGTTGAGCACGACGTCGGCCTCGACATCCCGCACCAGCTGTTCAGCCTCGGCGGCGCCCAGCGCCGTGTGCTCCACGCCGAACGCCTCGGCCTGCGCGTCGAGGAGCTCCCGGTTGCTGCCGGCGGACAACCCGACCACGTCGAAGCGGAACGGGTTGGCCTTGATCACGTCGAGGGCCTGGGTACCGATCGACCCGGTCGATCCGAGGATGATTACTCTCTGCACGCTCCCATGCTAGGGCCCGTGCACTCGAGCCGGCGGTACGCATTCCCTGGAGCGCATACGAAGAGCGCTATCGTCGAAGGGTGACAGCTGCCAGCGTAGACCCGGATTTCGTCGACGAGGCGGCGGCGCCGGGGCCCGCAAAACGGCCCGGATTCGTCTATTTCCTCGGCTACGGGATCATGGCCCCGATCGCCCGCCTGGTCTTCCGTCCCCACATCACCGGCCGGGAGAATATCCCGGAAACCGGTCGCGTCATCCTGGCCAGCAATCACCTCTCGTTCATCGACAGCCTGGTGATCCCGCTCACCGCGCCCCGTCCGGTGCAGTTCCTGGCCAAGTCCACCTACTTCACCGGCACCGGCTTCCGAGGCTGGATCTCCCGAACCTTCTTCACCGCGATCGGCGCGGTCGGCGTCGAACGCGGCGCCGGGCAGGCGGCCCAGGACGCGCTCGACGCGGGCCGGCGCATCCTCGAGTCGGACAGCGCCTTCGCGATCTACCCCGAGGGCACCCGATCGCTCGACGGGCGCCTCTACCGGGGCCGCACCGGCGTCGCCTGGCTGGCCCTGACCACGAATTCGGTCGTCGTGCCGGTCGGGCTCATCGGCACCCAGGAGATCCAGCCGGTCGGCGCCAGGTTCCCGCGGATCCGCAGGGTGACGGTGAAATTCGGCGAACCGATCGACGTCAGCAGGCACGGGACCGCCGACTCCGGCCGGGCCAGGCGCCGGGCAACGGATGAGATCATGGCCGCCATCCACGACCTCACCGGGCAGGAACTCGCGAACGAGTACAACGAGACGCCGCCGTCCGGCGTCGTGCAGCGCGTCGCCCAGGCGATCCTTCGCCCCGAGCGCCGCTGAGCCGAGGCGTCAGGCCGGTTTGGCGCGGAAGTTCCGCGCCTTCGAGCGGTTCCCGCAGATCTCCATGCTGCACCACGCCCGCGAGCCATTCCGTGAGTGGTCGTAGTAGGCGAACCGGCAGGTCTCGGCCTGGCAGAGCTTCACCCGGCTGATCTTCCCCTGGATGCTCAGGACCACCGTGGCCGCGATCGCGGCTTCGGCGACCGTGCTCGACCGCAGGCACACCCCGTCGCCCTCGCAGGACGGATGCAGCGAGACGGCCGGCAGCTCGGGCCGGCCGCCCGTCACCAGGGAACGCAGCGCGTCCCGGGTGCGGCGGGCGTCGTCGAGACTGCCGGGTTCGAGCCCGCGGTCGGTGGCCCAGGACGTCAGCCCGGCTGACGTCGCCAGCTGGTCCGTACCGTCCTCCACGTCGAGCGTGTTGAGGAAGTCGACCAGGAGCTCCGCATCGTGCGAGCCATTCCGGACGACTTTCGACTCATTCCTGCCATCGGTCATATAACCATTGTACGCGGTTTGCTAGTTACGTAACATGTAACCCGTAAAGCAGGTTCACTGGTTATTTTGAACGGAGAAAACAATGAAACCCCTGGCCTACTTCGCCATCGAGCTGAACCGCCAGAACCAGGCGGAAGCGGAACGCGCGCGCCGACTGCGCCGCCAGCGCTACGGCGATGACGAACCCGCCGCAGCCCGCGACCGCCTCTGGGCAGCGGCCATCCACCGCTTCGCCGAGCGCTCCGCCGAGCCGAACACGCCGGAACGTCGACCCGAGTCGCTCAGTCGGCCGATTCCGGCCCGGTGACGACCTCGGGCACGGTCATCGCCTCATGGCCGACCGGGAAGTTGACCGATGCCGCGATGAAGCACTCCCGCGCGGCCTCGGCGTGCAGCGACTGGGCCAGGTCCAGCTGGCTCGGGTCCGAAATCGTGACCCGGGGGCGCAGGGTCGCCGAGGTGAAGCGGCCGCCGACGGGCGGGAGCTGTTCCATCGTGCCGACCGCGTCATCCGTGTAGGCCACAACGGTCACGCCGTGCCGAACGGCGACATGCAGGTAGGACAGCATGTGGCACTGGCTGAGGGCCGTGAGCAGAAGCTCCTCGGGATTCCAGCGGTCGGCGTTGCCGTGGAAGGTGCGATCGGCGGACCCGTCGATGGGGTATTTCCCGGCGGACGTGATGGTGTGTTCGCGCCCGTACTCGCGGTATCCGCTCGTGCCGGTGCCCCGGTTTCCGGTCCAGGCAAGCCGCACGGCGTAGTGATGTGCAGTTTTCATGTCATCTCCTGGGGTAATCGCGGGACCGGACACGATTCTCGCAGGAAAACGCTGCCGTGGGCGAGCGTCCGGTCGGTAAACTGGGGACACCATGACTGAGATCCTCAACGCGCCCGCTGCCCCCGTCGTTCCCGTCTATTCCGTGACACAGGAACGCAAAATCGTGACCAGTATCCCCGGTCCGAAGTCAGAGGAGTTGCACAAGCGACGCCTGGCGAGCGTATCCGGTGGAGTCAGCTCCATGCTCCCGGTCTACGTCGCCAGGGCCAACGGCGCCATCGTCGTCGACGTCGACGGCAACCAGTTCATCGACCTCGGCGCCGGCATCGGCGTCACCACGATCGGCCACACGGAGTCCAGTGTCGTCGACGCCGTTGTCGGCCAAACCGCCGAGTTCATCCACACGCTGTTCACGATCACGCCCTACGAGGAATACGTCCGCGTCTGCGAGCTGCTGGCCGAACACACCCCCGGCACCTTCGCCAAGAAGAGCGTGCTGATCAACTCCGGCGCCGAAGCAGTGGAGAACGGCGTAAAGATCGCCCGCAAGCACACCGGCCGCCGCGCTGTCGCCGTGCTCGACCACGCCTACCACGGTCGCACCGTGCTCACGATGGCCATGAACTACAAGGCGATGCCGTACGCGACCGGGTTCGGCCCGCTGGCCGGCGACGTCTACCACGCACCCAGTTCGTACCCGTATCACGACGGACTGAGCGGTGCGGATGCCGCCAAGCGCACCATCACGTACCTCGAGAAGGCCGTCGGGGCCACTGACCTCGCCTGCCTCGTCGTCGAGCCCATCCAGGGCGAGGGCGGCTTCATGGTTCCGGCCGACGGCTTCCTCCCCGCCCTGCAGGAATGGTGCACGGCCAACGGCGTCGTCATGATCGCCGACGAGATCCAGAGCGGCATGGCCCGCACCGGCGCCTACTACGCGGCCGAGCACTTCGGCTGGGTCCCCGACCTGGTCCTCACCGCGAAGGGCATCGCCGGCGGAATGCCGCTGGCCGCCGTCACCGGTCGCGCCGAAATCATGGATGCCTCCCAGCCCGGCGGCCTCGGCGGAACCTTCGGCGGCAACCCGGTCGCCTGCGCCGCAGCGATCGCGGTCTTCGACGCAATCGAGAAGAACAACCTCCTCGCCGAAGGAAAGCGGATCGAAGCGACCCTCACCGCAGGCCTCGAGGTGCTCAAGGCGAAGTACGACATCATCGGCGAGATCCGCGGCCGCGGCGCCATGATCGCCATCGAGCTCGTGCAGCCGGGCACCGGCGACACGACGAAGGAGCCCAACGCGCCCGCCGTATCGAAGATCTCCGCCTACGCGGCCCAGCACGGCGTGCTGCTGCTGACCGCCGGCACCTACGGAAACGTGCTGCGCTTCCTGCCGAGCCTGGCCGTCACCGACGCGCTGCTCGCCGATGCCCTCTCGGTCATCGACGACGCCATCGCGGCGCTCTAAGGGTGGCAGCCGCAAGCGTCACGGAGACCTTCGCCGTCGGCAACGCGGTCGAACTGGCCGTCGTCGAGCGGAGCGGTTTCGTCGAGTCGAGGCATGCCGGCTCCGCCGTCGTGCTCCGGGCCGACGGCACGCTCATCCGTGCCCTGGGCGACGTGACGACCCCGATTTTCCCCCGGTCCTCGATGAAGCCGTTCCAGGCGATCGCCGTGATGGCCAGCGGCGTCACCCTCCGTGGCGAGGATGCGGCCGTCGCGACCGCCAGCCACAGCGGCACGGAGAAGCACGCCACCCTCGCGCGCGGGCTCCTCAGCCGTGCGGGCGTGCCCGAGTCCGCCCTCGGCTGCCCGGCGGCATGGCCGGATGACACGGCGTCCCGCGACGCCCTGGTGCGGCTCGGCGCCGGCAAGGCCCCGATCTACATGAACTGCTCCGGCAAGCATGCGGCCATGCTGGCGGCGTGCGCCCAGAACGACTGGCCGCTGGCCGGCTACCTCGACCCGGAACATCCGCTGCAGAAGCGGATCCTCGACGTGGTCGAGCGGTTCACCGGAGAACGCCCGGCGGCGTCCGGCATCGACGGCTGCGGGGCACCCGTGCACGCGCTCTCACTCACCGCGCTCGCCCGCGGAATCGCCCGGATCGCCACCTCCAAGTCGAGTTCGCCGTTCGCCATCTACCGGGAGGCGGGTTTCCTGGCCGAGGCCGTTCGCTCGAACGGCTGGGTGATCGCCGGACCCGGGATGCCGGACACCGTCGTGATCGACCGCCTCGGCCTCTTCATCAAGACCGGGGCCGAGGGAATCATGGTCGCCTCGGCGGACGACGGCACCACGGTTGCCTTGAAGATCCTCGACGGCAGCCTGCGCGCGGCGACCATCGTCGCGCTCAGCCTGCTCGCCGATGCCGGGGCCATCGCACGCTCCGACGTCGACGCGCTGGCACCCGACCTGCACCTCGCCGTGTCCGGAGGCGGACGCCAGGTCGGCGAAATCCGAGCCAGCTACATCTAACCCTCAAACCCCCCGCGAAACCGCAGTTGTGCGCGTTAAAACGCCCGCATAACGCGCACAACTGCGGTTTCGCGGGGAGCGCTAGCCGAGTTTGGCGAGACGTTTGGCGCGGGCCGCGGCCGAGACCTGCGTCGTGACGACCACCACGAGCGCGATCAGGAACACGGCCGAGGCGATCACGTTCGCTTCCGCCGGGATGCCGCGGGAAGCGGAGATGTAGATGTACTTCGGGAACGTCGTCACCGAACCGGAGTTGAAGTTCGTGATGATGAAGTCGTCGAAGCTGAGCGCGAAGGACAGCAGCGCGGCGGCCAGGATCCCCGGCAGGAGCAGGGGGAAGGTGATCCGCATGAACACCTGGCTCGGCGAACCGTAGAGGTCCCGTCCGGCCTCCTCGAGGGCGGGGTCGAGGCTGGCGACCCTCGCCTTGACGGTCACCACCACGAAACTGATGCAGAACATCGTGTGCGCGAGGATGATCGTGGTCATGTCCTTGGGCACGCCGACCGACAGGAACTGGGCGGCCAGGCCCGCGCCGAGCACGACCTCGGGCGTTGCCATCGGGAGGAAGAGCAGCAGGCTGGTCGCCGAGCGGAACTTGAACTTGTACCGCACGATGGCGATGGCGATCATGGTGCCCATGACCGTCGCCGCGACGGTTGCGACGGCACCGATGATGAGGCTGTTGCCGAACGCCTCGCAGACCGCGCCGCCCTGCACCTTGCAGACGTTGAGCCACTTGTCGAGGGTGAAGCCGCGCCAGGTGATGTTGGACTTCAGGGAATCATTGAAGGAGAAGATGAAGGTATAGATGATCGGAATCATCAGGAAGGTGAGGGCCAGGACCGCGTAGACGGGAAGCAGCCACTTGCCGAGCGAGAACTTCACAGCAGCTCCTCCGTTCCGGCGCGCCGGATGTAGATCGTGACGATGACCAGGATGACGGACATCAGGATGATCGACAGCGCAGCCGCGGCCGGGTAGTTCTCGAGCACGAGGAAATTCGCCTCGATCACGTTTCCGATCATCTGGGTGTCCGAACCGCCAAGGAACGATCTGCTCGCGTTCACGTAGTCGCCGGCGGCCGGGATGAACGTGAGCAGCGTGCCGGCAACGATTCCGGGCATCGAGAGCGGGATGGTCACCTTGCGGAACACCTGCAGCGGGCTGGCGTAGAGGTCGCTGCCGGCCTCGAGGTAGCGCACATCGAGCCGTTCGAGGGTCGTATAGAGCGGCAGCGTCATGAACGGGATGAAGTTGTAGGTCAACCCGAAGATGACCGCCACGGGTGTCCCGGTGAAGTGCGCATCCGGGGGCATCACCGACAGCGCCTTGAGCGTTGTGATGACGAACGATTCGTCCGAGAGGAGCTGCTTCCAGGCCAGCGTGCGCAGGAGGAAGCTGATGAAGAACGGCGCGATGACCAGGACGAGCATCAGGCTTTGCAGCAGGGGCCACGGCCTGGCCTTGACGCCGATGAAATAGGCGAGCGGGTAGCTGAACGCGAGCGCCAGCACGGTTGCGATCAGCGCGTAGCCGAACGAGCGCAGGATGTGCGGCAAGTAGTCGTTGATGACCGTGACGTAGTTTTCCCACTTGAAGGCTGGATCGTACACGCCGGGTTCGCCCGTCGCGGACGGCACCTGCAGGGAGGTCAGGACGAGCGAGACGAGCGGGGTGAGGAAGAACAGGGCGAGGTAGAGGATGCCCGGCAGCAGCAGGAGCAGGGCGATCGGACTCCGCCGCCTCTGTAGCTCTTCGCCCGGCCCGGTCGTGGTGGCAAACGCCGCGAAGGCCATGCCCTAGGCCTCCCCGAGCTCCGCGATCAGGGCGGCGTGCCGCTGAGCCGCGATGCTCTTCGTGTCGGTGTCCGCGGCGAACCGCGGGTTCTCCGCCGGGTCGTCTGCCAGCCCGAAGCCGTGTTCGATGTCCCAGCTCACCCAGACCTGTTCGCCCACGTGGGCCACCGGCCCGAAGGCCATGTTCTGGGCGAAGACGACGATGGTGCCGAGGGAGGGGTGCGCGATCAGGTACTGCGTGCTCACACCGCTGAAGGACACGTCGATCACATGCGCCGGCCCGATCACGTTGCGCGCCGGATCGATGACGGGCGCCTCCCTGTGCAGGCTCAGCTTCTCCGGGCGGACGCCGATGGTGACGTCGCCGGAGTGGCGGTGCGACCGTCCGACCGGCACGACGATCTTCTGGCCGGCGATGTCGACCGAGATGGCGGTGCTCGTCGTGCCGACGACCGTGCCCGTGAACAGGTTCGACTGGCCCAGGAAGTTGGCGACGAACGCCGTTTTCGGCAGCTCGTAGAGCTGCTCGGGGGCGCCCATCTGCTCAATCCGGCCCTTGTTCATCACCGCGATCGTGTCGGCCATGGTCATGGCCTCCTCCTGGTCGTGGGTCACGTGCAGGAAGGTGAGACCGACCTCCTCCTGGATGGTCTTCAGTTCCAGCTGCATCTGGCGGCGCAGCTTCAGGTCGAGGGCGCCGAGCGGCTCGTCGAGCAGCAGCAGCGCCGGACGGTTGACCAGGGCCCTGGCCAGCGCGACTCGCTGCTGCTGGCCGCCGGAGAGCTGCTGCGGCTTGCGAGCTGCGAGATGGTCGAGCTCGACCAGTCGAAGAGCTTCGTGCGCCTTGCCGACCGGGTCGGCAAGCTTGCGCCGACGCAGCCCGAACGCCACATTTTCGAGCACCGTCATGTGCGGGAACAGCGCGTAGCTTTGGAACACCGTGTTCACCGGACGCTGGTACGGCTTGAGATTCGTGACGTCCTTGCCGCCGATCAGGATGCGACCCGTCGTCGGCTCCTCAAGTCCGGCGACCAGCCGCAGGGTGGTCGTCTTGCCGCAGCCGGACGGACCGAGCAAGGCGAAGAACGAGCCCGCCGGGATGGTCAGGTCGAGGCTTTCAATCGCGGTGAAGCCGGGAAAACGTTTGGAAATGCCGACCAACTCGAGGTCGGCACCCCGTTCGGCGAATGCGCCTGTTGCCATACTCATCAACCCAGCAGCACCTTCTGGAACTCAGCGTTGTACTTGGCCTCTTCGGCCGGGGACAGCCCCCGGAAGACGTGCGCCTGGGACAGCGTTTCCTCGTTCGGGAAGATGAGCTGGTTCTCGGCCAGCTCCGGGTCGATCGCCATGGCGGCCTCCTGGGCACCCACGACCGGGGTGATGTAGTTCACCCAGGCGGCAACCTCCGCAGCCACTTCGGGCTCGTAGTAGTAGTTGATCAGCGCCTCGGCGTTGGCCTTGCGCGGCGACCCGATCGGCACGAGGAAGTTGTCGTTCCACAGGGTTCCGCCCGCCGTCGGGATGGCGAACTCCCAGTGGTCGCCGGCCTCCGCGTTGATGACGGTGATGTCACCGGACCAGACGATGGCCGCCAGGGTGTCCTCGCTCTTGAGGTCCTCCAGGTAGGCGTTGCCCTTGATGTTGCGGATCTGGCCGTCACCGACCTGCTTCGCGAAGATGTCGTTCGCGGCGTTGAACTCGTCGTCGCCCCAGTCCCCCGCGATGTCGACGCCGTTCTGCAGCATGATCAGGCCGAGGGTGTCGCGCATCTCGGAGAGCACACCGACGCGTCCCTTCAGGGACGGGTCCCAGAGGTCGTCAACCGACTTGAGTCCACCCGGGAGCTTGTCCTTGTTCCAGGCGATACCCGCGAAACCACCCTGCCAGGGGAGCGACTGGTTTCGTCCCTTGTCGAAGTCCACGTTGAGCAGGTTCGGCGTGAGGTTTTTCAGGTTCGGGATGTTCGCGTGGTCGAGCTTCTGCGTGTAGCCGAGGCGGATCCACCGGGCGACCATCCAGTCGGTCAGGCAGACGGTATCCGCGCCGATGTCCTGGCCGAGGGCGAGCTGGTCCTTGACCTTGCCGTAGTAGGTGTTGTTGTCGTCGACGGCCACGTCGTAGTTGACCTTGATTCCGGTCTCCTTGGTGAACGCCTCAATGGTGGGGTATTTGCCGGCGTCATCCTCGTCGATGTACGCGGCCCAGTTAGCCCAGTTCACTTTCTTGTCGCTGGCCGACGTGTCCTTGGCCGGGGTCGGCTTGGTGCTGCCGCCTCCGGTCGAGCAAGCGGCGAGGGCGAGGGACGCCGCGCCCGCACCGGCACCGGCAAGAACGGTGCGACGACCGACCTGCGCCCGCTGCGCCTGACGGATCAGCTCCTGGATCATCGGATCAGCTGGCATAGTCCTGGGCTTCATGGTCGGTCTCCTTGCGTATTCGGCGGGCAAACTCTCACGCCTCGCGACACTGCGAGTGGATTGATAATCGCACAATCGAGCCGCCCACACACCCCAGAGTGACCAAATCGTTAATTTTCTTGGCCTTTCATCACGAAATCAGCACTTAGGCCTGACATTTGCATCTGAAAACGGCAGTCGAGCGGCGGTAGGCTGGCGTCACGGACAGAGCTGTCCCCCGCTGAGCTAAGGAGCACCATGAAGGTCGCCATTCCGAAGGAGATCAAGAACAACGAATTCCGGGTCGCGATCACCCCGGCCGGCGTGTACGACCTCGTGTCCAACGGGCATGAGGTGCTCGTTGAAACCGGCGCCGGACTCGGGTCGTCGATCACCGACGAGAGCTACGCGGCGGCCGGCGCTACGATCATGCCGACGGCCGAATCCACCTGGGCCGCCGCCGAGATGCTCCTCAAGGTCAAGGAGCCCGTCGAGAGCGAGTACGTCCACTTCCGCGCCGGGCTGGTGCTGTTCACCTACCTGCACCTTGCCGCGGAGCCGGAACTCACTCGCGCACTGCTTCAGGGCGGCGTCACGGCGATCGCCTACGAAACGGTGCAGCTGCCCTCCCGGGCGCTTCCGCTCCTCGCCCCGATGAGCGAGGTAGCCGGGCGGCTCGCCCCGATCGTCGGCGCCAACGCCATGCTCAAGCCCAACGGCGGCCCCGGCCTGCTCGTCCCCGGCGTGCCCGGGACGCACCCGGCGAAGATCACCGTGCTCGGCGGTGGCGTCGCCGGCACGGCCGCCATGCAGGTCGCCCTCGGTCTGGGCGCCGAGGTCACCGTGCTCGACACGAACCTGTTCCGGCTTCGCGAGCTCGACGCCCTGCATTACGGGCGGGTGAAGACGATCGCCTCGAACGGCTTCGAGATCGACAAGGCCGTGCTCGACTCCGACATGGTCATCGGATCCGTGCTCATCCCCGGAGCCAGGGCCCCGAAGCTCGTCAGCAACGACCTCGTCTCGCGGATGCGGCCGGGGAGCGTCCTCGTCGACATCGCCGTCGACCAGGGCGGATGCTTCGCCGACTCGCACTCCACAACGCACGCCGATCCCACCTTCACGGTGCACGGGTCGTTGTTCTACTGCGTCGCGAACATGCCCGGCGCAGTCCCGAACACCTCGACCTACGCCCTGACGAACGCGACCCTGCCGTATGTCCGCGCCGTCGCCAACCGAGGTTGGAAGGATGCCCTCCGGGCCGACCCGGCACTGGCCCTCGGCCTGAACACCTTCGACGGCGTGCTCACGAACGGCCCGGTCGCGACCGCGCACGGCCTCGAGTACCGGCCCCTGGCCGACGTCCTGGCCTGAGGACCGCTTCACTCCAGGCGAGGAGCCACGGGGAGGGACACCCGGCCCAGAGTCCCGTCCGGGCACAGCATCCACGCGTGGCCCCTACCCGGCGCCAGCGCGGGCGGAAGCTCCCTTCGGCGGCTGATCATCCGGAAGTCGCCGACGCTGCATCCGTCGAAAACGATGACGGCGTGGGCGCGCAGCGCGGCCATCAGCGCCCACTGCGCCTGCCACGATTCCGCATCGCCCACGAACACCGTGCCCGGCGCCGCATCGCCCGGTTCGATGCGCGCGAGCCGGCCGGGGGCCGGCGCCGAGATCTCGACGACGGTACGCCGCCCACCCGGGGCGGCCCGCAGCATCCCGGCGGCGCGGCCCGGCGCCGCGGAGACCACGAGCAGGGTCCCCGCACAGTCGAGGATCGACGGGGTGGGCGTGCCGGCGGCGAGGGGGCGGGCGCCCGGCCCGGGGTGTGGCGTCTGGATGCGCAGGCCCTGCCAGCTTCCACCCCCGGGCGCCAGGGACGGGTCGAACAGCGCGCCGTCTCCCCCGGCGGCGAGATGGTCCAGGCGGGAGGGCATTCGCAGCAGCAATGTGGCCTGGCACAGGCCGGAGAGACCCTGCAGCACGGCGACGCGCTGCACGGCGATCACCAGGCGCAGCCCATGGGCCCGCCCGTCACGCAGCAGGCCGGCGAGCAGCTCCGCCGTCTTCATTTGGTACTCGGGTTCCCACCGAGCCCAGAGGGAATCCAGGTCGTCCAGCAGCAGCAGCCGCGCCTCCCCGGTCCCTCCGGCCGCGAGCTCCCCGTGCGCCTTCGCCAGCGCGTCCCAGGCGGCCTCGACGTCAGGGGCGACGAACTCGACCCGCTCGAAGCCCGGCGAGCCATTCGCCGCCAGCGCGTCGAGCACGGAACTCTTCCCCGAGCCGGCGCCGCCGATGACGAGCAGGTTCCCGTCGCGTTCGGGGAGGTAGCGGGCGACCCGGTAGCGCTGCCGGTCCGGCTCGTCGAGCAGGCCGAGCAGGTAGCCTTCCCGGTCCGCCTCGCGGCCGGCATCACGCTCGGCCGCGACGGCCGCCCGCAGATCGCGCAGGGTCACCCGCGCGGGAAGCGGGTCCAGCCAGGGCCGGCGGGAGGGCGTGCCGGCCGGGGTCAGCTCGGCGATCGCGCTGATGTCGCCCGGGAGCGTTGTGGCGACCTGGCAGGGCCGGATGCCCGCCCCGGCGTCGACCAGGCAGCGGCCCGGCTGGTCCTGCGCGAGCCGGGCTGCGCCATCCGTGCCGATCACGGCGATGCTGTCCGCCCTGTTGTTGACCCGGAGCGAGACGCGCAGGCTGCAATTGGCCAGGAGGGCGTCGCGCACCACCCCGGCCGGGCGCTGGGTGCAGAGAATGAGGTGCACTCCCAGGGAGCGACCCCGGGCCGCGATGTCAACGAACCGGGCGTGCAGCCCCGGGAAGGCGTCGAGCATCGTGGCGAATTCGTCCACCACGATCACCAGTCGCGGGAGCGCCGCTGCCGGGACGATCTCCGCGATGTCGCGCGCGCCGGCGGAGCGGATGGCCTCCTCGCGGTACCTGAGTTCGGCGGTCAGGCTCCGCAGGGCGCGTTCGGCCTCCGCCGCGTCAAGGTCGGTGATCAGGCCAACGCAGTGAGGCAGTGCGCGCAGGGGGCCAAACGCCGCCCCGCCTTTGAAGTCGACGAGGAGAAAGGTGACCTGCTCCGGTGAATAACGGGCGGCCATCGCGGCCACCCAGGTCACGAGGAGCTCGCTCTTGCCGCTCCCGGTCGTGCCGCCGACGACCGCATGGGGACCGGCGGCCACGAGGTCGAGCGACACCTCGCCATCCTCGCCCACGCCGATGACGGCCTCGAGGCCCCGCCCCCCGGACGCCGTCCCCTGCCCGTGGAGCTCCCCGAGGGCGACGCTGCGAGGAAGCGGGCGCGCGTGCCGGACCAGGCCGATGGCGACGGCGGCCTCGCGGAGCGAGGCCGCGAAGCGCGCGGCATCCTCGGTGGAGACGAGCTCGGGGCGGAACCGGGTCGCCCGCGCGTGCGCGGCCGACGCGATGATCTCCGCCCTCAGCGGGCCGTGCACGCGCACGATCGTCGCGCAGCCGGGCGGCAGTTCCCCGGCCGTTTCGGCCAGCGCGATGACCAGCGGGTCCGCC
Organism: Cryobacterium sp. TMT1-2-1; assembly: GCF_004403955.1. Lineage (NCBI taxonomy): Bacteria > Bacillati > Actinomycetota > Actinomycetes > Micrococcales > Microbacteriaceae > Cryobacterium > Cryobacterium sp. TMT1-2-1. Next base: position 62,529 of record NZ_SOHC01000061.1, on the reverse strand, counting down.
CCCGATGCCGGCGAGGTGGGGACGCGTCCTTCGGTCACGACGACCGTCTGCGCGGGCGGCCCGGCGCCGGCGTGCGGAAGCACCGCGGTCCATTCCCACCCGGCTCCGGGCTCCGCCGGCAGGGCGCACCGGTCCGGCGGGTGGGCAAAACAGACCTGGACGAGCAGCCCGCGAGCGAACGCCCGGACCAGCGGCAGCGGGCCGACGATGCCGATGCCGCCCCGCGGGTCCACCGTGAGCGGGGCGTCGGACAGCGTGGCCGCCCACCGCCGCAGTTCCCGCTCCTCGGCCGTGTCCCCGGGGCCGTTCACACGCAACCCGCTGTCCACCTCACCCGAGCCGAGAACGACCGTCGGGCCGTGTGCCCGGTGCCAGAGACCGGCGTCGTCGGCCCCGCCCAGGATGGTGCCGACGGCCGGCGACCGGGCCCAGGCACTCTGCCGCAGCGTCTCGTGACGTGCGGCCACGTCGGCCCGCAGGGCCTCGACCGCTGCCGCGTAGGCCCGGGCTTCGGCCCGCAGTCCGGTTCGGCGCGTGCGCCGGGCGTCGACCATGCTCGCGACCGCGATCACCGGGCCGAGGGCCGCAAAGACCAGGCTGAAGGCCGAGCCGGTGATGGCCCAGATCACGCCGGCCGCGGCGAGGGGGGCGACGCCGGCGACCAGGGGAAAACGCGCCGGGGGCGGAGCCGCTGCCCGATTCGGCAGTGTGAGCTGTTCGGCGGGGTGAATCACCTGCCAAGGAGACCAGACTCCCGGGGCCCGCGGGCGGGGACCGTGCGATGCGTTCACCGGGCTGCGCCGCGCGGCGGTGGTGAGGAACGGTAGTCAGGGCCCGGCAACAGCGGGGGCGAATTCGGACGCGCGGGCTGTGGGAGGCCGGCTCAGCTCAGGACGAAGAACTGGTCGGCGATGTCCACCCGGGTGCCGCGGGGAACCCGGTACCGGCGGCCGGGTTCGCACCGCAGAGCAGCCTCGCCGGGCCGGCGGATGATGGTTCCATTGCCGGAGAACCGGTCGCTCACCCAGAACTCGCCGTCCTGCTGCCCGAATTCGAGGTGGCTCTTCGACACCGACATCCCGGTGTCCGAAATCTGGATCAAGTGGTCGAAGACCTCCGACGGCTGCGGCAGGGGTCGGCGCCCGATCAGGCCGGTGCCGCCGACCCTGGCCCGCTCCCCCGTGCTGAATTGCAGTTCGAACAGCGGCGCGCTCGTCGAGACTGATTCGGCGACGGGCCTGGCCGCCGGCGTCGCGGGTGTCAGCTCGGTCGGCGGTTCCGCCGCGGGAGGCGAGGAGAACAGCAGGTCCGTCGGCGGCTCGTCAGTGTCGATCGGCAGATCAGTGTTGATCGGCGCGTCGGTGTCGATCGGCAGATCGTTACCGATCGGCTCGTCGGTGTCGATCGGCTCGTCGGTGTCGATCGGCACGGAGATGACTGTCGGTTGCGGCGGGAGCCGCTGGATGATCGTGGTGTCGCTGGGCCGAGGGTCCGGCCTCTTGCGCGTGGCCGGTGTGGCCGTGCTTGAGCTGCCGCATTCCCCGCAGAACATGGCGCCACCGGGCAGTTCTGTCCCGCAGATCCGGCAATTCACGATCCGGCTCCTTCCACGGTCCGTTTGGACGCTCCTCCAGAGTACCGGCCGAAGGAGCGCACGGAGATGAGCGCCTTCACTCGCTCCCGCCGGCTGCTGGTTCCCCGGAAGGCGGCGCGCAGTTCGCCCACGGAACCCCACACCGCATCGGCGTCTGTGTGGGCCGGTTCGTCCGGCGAGAAGAGCGCACGATCGACGACGGATGCCAGTACCAGCGACCGCTGCCCGCCCACCGCTTCAGCGAGCTCGGTGCGGGTGGCCGAAGGAGGCACGGGAACGCGGAAGTCGGTCGCGGTGTCGGCGAAGTCCCGCCAGCCACCGCTGATCCGGTCGGCGGGCGAGTCGGCGGCTCGCCGCAGCCGCCTCCGTCGATGCTTGGCGGCGATGATCGCCAGGAACGGGGCGAGCAGGATGAGCAGGCCCAGCAGGGTCCAGCCGAGGGCCGTCAGGGCGGCCAGCAGGAAGGCGAGCAGAGGGTGCATCGGCGCCGGCGGGTCCTCGACCGTGCTCTCGGGCGGGCTGAGGTCTCCCGGCGCGGCAGCGTCGGGGGCCGGCGGCGGTACGACTGTCTGCGGCCGGGAAACGACGGTGGGCTCGTCGGGCTGCTTGGGCGGAACCTCCCGCACGGCGGGATTGGGGTCGATGCTGATCCATCCGTCTGCGGCGGTCTGCACCTCTATCCACGCCGATATGTCGGCGCCGGTGACGGTCACCGACTCCCCTCCGCCCGCACTGGCCGGCACGAAGCCGACGACCACGCGGCTCGGGAATCCCAGTTTCCGGGCCATCAGGGCGGCCGCGACCGCGTATTGCTCCTGATCGCCGAGCATCGGCTGGTCCCCGAACAGCTGGGTGATGCGGTCGGCGCCGTGTCCGGATCGGCTGGCGGGCTCATCCGCATTCACGCCGTGGCTGATGTAACCGGTCGTCCGGAGGCCCTCGAGCATCGACTGGAGCTGCACTCCGGGCGGGTCGCCGGCTCGCACGTACCCGTCGAGTGCCTGGGTGATCCCGTCGGGAATCACGCTGATCGGCGAGAGGACTTCGGTGCCCGGCCGCGCACCCGCGAGTTCGGCCGCCGGGCGGGGAAGGACCGACCGGCTCCGGTAGCTGTCGCCCTCCTGCAGTCCGCCGAGGACCGCGGCCGTTGTGCTGTTGTCGTTGTAATAGAACGAGTCGGCACGCGCCGTCGCCGAGGAGCCGAGGAATTCAATCCGCTCGAGTGCGCCGGCGCCGGGCACCCAGACACCCCGGTAGCCGTCCACGGTCACGCGCAGGGTGAGCGGCTCGCCGTCGACCTGGCCCTGGTCGATCCGGTAGGGCAGGCGCGTGAACGAGCCCGAGGCGCTGCGGACTGTGTCGCTTCCGACCGAGTAGACGATCCCGTCGTAGCTGTCGAGGGTCGCGACGCGGAGCCTGCCGCCCGCAGGCAGCCCGGCCACGGTGAGCAGGGCCCGCTCGCTCTGCTCCGGTTGCAGGTAGCCGCGGAATCCGCTGAGCGGGCTGGGATAGTCGCGCGGATCGAACGGCTGCTGCACCCGGGCGCGCAGCACGTCCCGCGGCTCCGAGACCGGCACGGCGATCGCGGCGACGGTGCCGACGGCGATGGCCAGCGCGATGATCACCGCGGCGCTGACCAGCCCGCGGGCGGCGGCGAGCGCCCGGTCGCCGGTGGACTCGAGGGTACGGCGAGACTGTTGCGCGATGAGCCGCACCGCGGTTCGGCGTCGCTGCCAGTGCACCCACAGCAGCCAGAAGAGCAGCACGACGAACAGGCCCAGGCCACCCTCGATCGGCGAAGACTCCGCTGTGGGGCCGAGCCCGATACCGGCGATGAACAGGGCGATCGGCGCCAGCAACGCGAGCTCGGCGATCCGCGACCGCAGCGCGGCGGAGAGCCCGATCACGGTGGACAGGAGCACCAGGATGAACGCGGGCACGAGCAGGGCCTGGTACGCGCCGACCGGCAGGACGATCGTGACCAGCTGCTTCCAGCTGAGGGCGGTGGCGGCGAGCAGCTCGAGCAGGCCGTCCACAGACGGCAGGATGCGTTCAATCGCCCGCCCGGGGATGGCCAGGGGCACACCGGCGAGCAGGTACACCGCCACGGTCACCAACGCGACGAGCCAGGCGGGCCAGCACAGGCGCGCGCCGGCTATGGCGATGGCGGCGCCCAGGGCGAAGGTCGCGGCCACGAGCACGATGAATTCGATGCTCTGGTAGACCGGCCACAGGGTGAGGGATGCCATCGCCGTCGCCGCCATCAGGGCCAGGGTGTTTCCCGCGATGAATCCCCAGCCCGGACGCGTGCCGGCGGCGCGCGGTCGCTCGGCGTTCATGCTCCGGCCGTCCTGGCGAGGCTCTTCTGCAGGTCGTCGAGAAAACCGATGGTGAGCACGCTGAGCTCGGCGACGCGCCGGAGGCTCGGCACCGACTCGGGGTCGCAGACGACGGCGACGACCTCGACCCCCGCGGGGAATCGCGTCGAGGCCGCGCGGAGCTCGGCCAGTGTCGCCCGCGACCCGCAGACCAGGAAGGCAACCGAGATGCCGGCCATGCTCTCGGCAGCGGCCCGAGCCAGTCCGGCCAGGGCAAGCGCCCTCGGCGACGTCTCCACTCGGCTCAGGTCATCGAGCAGGCGAGTTCGGGTGAGCGTGCTCAGCGTGCGGAGCGCCGGCCCCCGGCTCCGGCCGGACGCCGCGGTCTTGTCTCCCGCGACGACGGACACGGTCCGCCCGTCGCGGATGGCGCGCACACCGAGCGATCCGGCCACGCTGACGGCCATCTCGAAGTCGTCGTCGGTCGCGTAGTCGGATTCGGCCAGGCTGAGGGCGACCATCAGGTGGCTGCGACGCGTCTCCTCGAACTGGCGCACCATGTAGGTCCCGGTCTTGGCGGTGCTTTTCCAGTGGATGTTGCGGCGCTCGTCGCCGCGGACATACTCACGCAACGCGTGAAACGACACGTCGCTGCTGGTGAGGTCTTTGGTCGGATTGCCTTCGAGGTCCCGGATGAACCCCGTGCTCATGCTGGGGATGGAGATGGTCCGCGGGTGCACGAACAGTTCGATCCGTTCGGCCCAGACGCGCTCCTTGCGCACCAGGCCGATGGGGTCGGCGCGCACCGTTCGGACGGGGCCGACCGGGATCACTCCGCGGCGCCTGGTGGGAACGATGAACACGTCGTCGAAGCTGGAATCCCTGGCCAGGCCGGGCATCGCGAATTCGGCCAGCCCGGCGCCGACGGGCACCTCGACGTGCACACCGGGGAGGCGCCGCCTGGTCGGATTGTGCACGACCACCTGGCCGGGAACGCGGTCGCCCACGACCACGCGGTCGACCGGCATGGCCAGGGAGATCACGTAAGCGGTGCGCCCGATCAGGTAGCCGGAGGCCGCGCCGATGAGCACGAGCCCGGCCCAGCCGACGGCGACCAGTTCGGTCCAGCCGAGGGAGTAGCCGGCGACGAAGCAGAGCACGACAACGGCGAGGATGCTCCAGCCCAGCGGGGTGACCACCGAGCCGAAGAGCTCCGCAACCGCTCGAAGGCGCACCCCCGCGACGCGTGCGGCGCCGACCGTCCGCGCGATGGAGTCGGCCAGGCGGCCGTCCCGGGGAACAGCGACGGCCTGGCTCACACGAGCTGCCTGTCTCCGGGCGGCGGGGTCTCGATCAGGATCTGCGCGATCACACTCGACGGGGTGACACCGTCGAATTCGGCCTCCGGGTCGAGCAGGAGGCGGTGCGCCAGCACCGGTTCGGCCAGCTCCTTCACATCGTCCGGGATCACGTAGTGCCTGCCGTTGGCCGCGGCCAGCGTTTTGGCCGTGCGGATGAGGGCGAGCGCGGCGCGCACGCTGGCACCGAGGCGCACCTCGGTCGCGTTGCGGGTGGCGTCGACGAGCCGGGCGACGTAGTCGTTGATCGTCGCGTCCACATGCACCGTGCGCGCCAGCGCGGCGAGCTCGACGACGGTGGCTGCCGACAGCACGGGCGGAACCACGACGTCGTGGGCGCGCTTGTCGGACCCTTCGAGGATCCGGATCGTGGACGCGTGGTCGGGGTAGCCGATCGACGACTTCATAATGAACCGGTCGAGCTGGGCCTCCGGCAGCCGGTAAGTGCCCGCCTGCTCGATCGGGTTCTGGGTGGCGATGACCATGAACGGGGCAGCCACGGGGTGCGTGACCCCGTCCGCGGTGACCTGTCCCTCCTCCATCACTTCGAGAAGTGCGGCCTGCGTCTTGGGGCTGGCCCGGTTGATCTCGTCGGCCAGGACGATGTTGGCGAACACCGGTCCGCGGTGGAAGTCGAAGGAACCGCTCCGCTGGTCGTAGATGCTCACGCCGGTGATGTCGCTCGGCAGCAGGTCGGGCGTGAATTGAACCCGGTTGCTCGTGCCGCGTACGCTCTGCGCGATCGCGCGCGCGAGGGAGGTCTTGCCCGTGCCCGGCACGTCCTCGAGGAGCAGGTGCCCTTCGCTGAGCAGCGCCGTGAACGACAGGCGGATGACGTGGGATTTGCCGAGCAGCACTTGCTCGACCCCGCGCACCATCCGGTCGAAGACCTCGGCGAACTGGGTGGCCTGCTCGGGGGTCATCGTCATTGCGGGGTCTCTTTCGTTGGTGCTCGTCGCGGCGGTGCTGATCGCGTTGGTGCTCATCGGTCGTAGGTGTAGCTTCGGTCGGTGCCGTCGATCGGGACTGTCACCGTCAGGCGTACTGTACCGGCTGGCGGCGCCGGGCTCGGCAGGGTGCAGGTGTTCGGTGAGTCGGCATCCGTCACCGGCACCGTGGCATCCCCGGGAACGGAACACCGGTAGCCGGCCGGCAGAGCGGGCCCGTTGTCCGGGCCGTTGGTCCAGCTGAAGACTCCCCCGGCTTCGTCGTAGGCCAGGCCGGTCACGGCGAAACTGACCGATTCCTCCGGCGCGGCCCACATCGACGACCACTCACCGCAGCCGCCCCACGGAGCGCAGGCCTGGAGCTGGAAGGCGACGGTTTCGCCGAACGGGCGACCCAGGAGCTCCCGCGGCCAGCCGACTCCCTCGAATCGCACGGTCGGTCCGGTCCCGTCGGCGGCGCGGATGTTGTAGTGGTCGACGCCCGCGGAGGGGCTCACGCGGGTAACGCGGTAGTCCCAGGCGTCTTCGCGCTGCTCCATCGCCCCGCGCACATCGGTGATCGCTCCCGGGGCCTCGCGCACCCGCACGGTCGCCACCGGGGTGTGCGCACAGCCTGCCCGGTTGTAGCCCCAGACGATGAAGTCGTAGGTGGCGTTGGCTGCGAGCAGGTTGTCGAAGGAAACGGAACGGGTTCCGGCGGACACGGCGACCTGCTCCTCGACCGCCCCGCCGGTCTGCGGAGGGTCGAGGCGACCGGGCGCCGGGGCGCTCACCGAGCACGCCTGCGCGCCCGTGGGCACGATATCGCTGCTGAGCCGCTGCACGATGTATCCGTCGATGGGGTCGCCCCTGCCCTCGAACGCGTCCCAGGAGACGATCACGGTTCCGTCGGAGTCGGAGCCGCTCGCCGAGATCCCGCCGGCTCGAGCCGGGCCGAAGGGACGCCCCGTGCCGGCCGAACTGGCCCAGGTGGAGAGCGCGGGGTACGCCTCGTTCCGCGCGCTGACTGTGTAGGCGACATCCGCGCCGTTGCTGAGGCCGGCCACGTCGATGCTGCAGGAAGACGCGTCGCATTGCGGTCCCGTGGCGCTCACTTCGCCCTGGGGTGTGCCTCCGACGGTGACGACGTAGCCGCGGACGGGCGTGCCCCCGCCTACGGCGCCGACAGCGTCCCAGCTGAGGCGAAGCCCGCCGTCCAGTGGTGCGGCCGCAAGCCCGGACGGGGCCGGCGGCACCACGTCGGACCAGACCGGGTCGGCCAGGGAGGTAGGCACGGACAGGCCCATGCCGTTACGGGCCGCGACGGAGACGCGCACGGCGCGTGACTGGCCGTTGCCCGGCGTGGGGATCTCACACGCGGTCGAGGCGCACAGGACGGTGCCCACCGATGCGCCGGAACCAACGTCGGTCAGGGTCACCTCGTAGCCGGAAATCGGCGAGTTGTTGGACGCCCCGGCGTTGAAGGAGACGGACAGTTTCTGGTCGCCGAATCCGGTCACGCGCAGGTTCGTGACCGGGTCTGCCTTGTCCTGCACGGAAATCCGCACCGTGCCCCAGGCGAAGCGGTCCGGGTCGCCCGTCGCATCGGCCACCTGGTATTCGAGGTTCGTGTCGACGGGCGCGGCCGTGTCGGACACGGTCACCGCGAGGCGGCTGCTGTCGGCGCTCCGGGTGATCGAGACGCCGGCCGGGAGCGAGGCGCGATCCAGGCCGCGCACCCCGACCACGGTCAGCGGGGTCGCCGGGAACGGGTTGGTCGCGCCGTCGTTCGCGAGCACGTCGACGACGGTGGTCCGGCCGCGCGGGGCGATCGCCGCATCCGGCGCCGGAACGGCGATCGGCCTGGTCGAACCGACAACGCGCACATCGATCCGGCCGGCCTTGCCGGCGCTGAGGTCGTCCCGGACCCCGATGGTGAGCGCGCTCCGGGCGCCCTTGCGCGTCTTCAGCGCGGCACGCACGGTGAGCAGCTGACCATCGATGGAATAGCTGAAACCCGTGGGTTTGGGTTCGAGCACCGTGTAGGCGAGCTCTGCCCGGTCGTCCGGGTAGGGGTAGGCGGTGAGTTTGCCGAGGTCGATGACCTTGGTCTCGTCCGGCTCGATGTCGATGTCGGCGCCGTCGAAGGCGGGCGGCTGGTTCGTGCGCGGCGTGACCGTGATCGGCAGGACGATGGTGGACGTGCGAGCTGCGGGGTCTTTCGCGTCGGACCCGTCGGTCACCTCGAAGGAGATAGACGCGGGGCCGTAGTACTTGTCGGCGCTGGTGAAGGCAAGGCGGCGGTCGCCCGACACCAGGCTCGCCCCGTCTGAGTGCGTCGCCTGCACCGTGGTGCGGTCGGTGAGCTTCACGCGCTTCCCGCCGACCGCGACGACGTAGTCGTTGATGTCGATCATGAGCGTCGACTCGCTCGGGATACTGAGCGCCGGTGCCCCCCTGCGCAATTGCGGGAGCGCGTCGTCGTAGCCGGGAACCCAGATGAACGCGTGGGAGACGAGCTCGGGGTCGTCGGGGTGGCTGACGGCGAACGGGATGATCCGGCTGTCATTGCCGATGCTCACCCGGATGCGTTTGGCGCTCGTCACCCGGGCGTCCCGGCCGAACCCGGGCACGACCGATACGTCCAGCTTGCGGGCCGCAGCGTCGGCGAAGAAGACGTTCGCGAGGACATCGACGTCGATCGTTGTGCGGTCGAGCACGTCCGAGAGCGTGAGCCGGGTGTCGCTGGCCTCCGGCCGCGACAGCGGCGCGTCCGCCCGCACCACGACGGTGAGGAAGTTCGAGCTTGTGCCGCCCCGCTCGTTGCGGATCTCGTAGATGAAGCCCAACCGGCCCTCCGTCTCCGGCACCGTCACCGAGACGACGTCACCGTCGACCACCGCCTGCCCCTGGCTGCCGCTCGGCTTGACCGCGGTGATGGTGAGCGCGCCGCCGTCGGGGTCGGAGTCGTTGCCCAGGACCCGGACCGAAACGGTGCTGCCGGGCCGCACCGTGACTTCATCGGGGGCCGCGACGGGGTTCCGTGCACCGTCCAGGCGCGGGCTGATTCCCACCCGGATCGTCCCACTCGCCCGGGCGCCGAGGGCGTCGACGACCGAGTAGGTGAAGGTGTCCGTGCCGGTCGAGTATTCCCCGGACGTGTATTCAATCGAATCGGAGCCGCCGGTTGCGACCGAGCCCTTCTCGGGGTTGGTGTCCTGGCCGAGCAGCTGGACCGAGTCGCCGTCGGGGTCGATTCCCGAGAGCGGAATCGGGATCCGCACCGTGTTCCCCGCGAGGACACGGGCGATCACGGTTTTCGGCACCGGCGGGTTGTTGGATTCCTCGTCGGCTTCGCGCACGGAGATGCTCACCTCGGCGTTGGCGAACTGGCCGTCCGGCGCATTGACGCGGTACACGGCGGTGAAGTTGCCGGCCATGGTCGGTGCCAGATAGCGCAGCACGGTGCCCGAGGCGAACAGCACGCCGGCTCCGCGAGGCAGGCCCGCGGCGAGCGCGGGATCCAGGGTGAGGACTTCGCCGTCCGGGTGCTCGTCGTTGGCGAGAACCGGGATATCGATGGCGTCGCCGACCCGCACCGAGATGGTGTCCGCCGTGGCGATGGGGGCCTGCTTGCGCGCCGGCTCCGCGATCTCGACGACGGTCACCGTCCCCTCGGCCTCGGCCAGGCCGTTGCTCACCCGGTAGCCGAATGTCACCTGACCGGCGTCGAGTGGTTTCGTGAGCGTGAGCCGCAGCAGATGCTGGTCGAGGATCTCGACCCGGAGACCGCTGGCCGGGGCCACGTCCATCGTTCCGGTGACGAGCAGCACCCCGCCGGCGGGGTCGAAATCGGTGGCGAGCACGTCGACGACGGTCGACTGACGGCCGCGGATGAACGCCGTGTGCGGCACCGTGACGGGTTTGGTGTTCGACTCCGGCGCGGGAACGACCTCAACGCGCACCCTGCCTGTCGCCGTGGTTCGACCGTCCGTCACCGCGTATTCGACCTCATGGGTGCCGACGACGTTGCTGGTGAAACGGAACGTGCCGCCGTCGAAGGACGGGGTCACGGTGACGTCCGGTTTGGCCGGGACGCTGCTCAGGCGAAGCGGGCCGGATCCCCCGCGCACATGGAGCAGCGGGGACACGGTCATCTCCCGGCCCGCGGCGGCCAGCACGACGAACGGCTCGGCGATGATGGGAACGGCTCCGGCCGGACGAACCGTCACGGCCATCGTTCCGGCGCCGGCCAGCCGCCCGTCCGAGACGACCAGGCCGACCTGCTTGAGCTCGCCTCCGCCGCCGGCGTCCGTGTAGATCACCGACCCCTCCGGGGTGAAGCTCGCCTGGTCCGGAGGGGGTGCTGTCGCCGAGGTGAGGTAGAACGGATCGCCGTCCGGGTCGATCCAGTCGCCGAGCACCTGGCTGGTCACGCGCCCGCCCAGCTGCACCGTCGCCCGGGTCGGCCTGGCCTGCGCGGGCGGCGAGTTCTCCCCCTCCGCCCTGACCGCCACCGTGACGGTCGCCGACGCGACACCCCCGCGTCCGTCGTTGACGGTGTAACCAAAGCTCAGCCGACCGGCCGCGGTGGGCGGCAGGGTCAGCTGCACCTGCTGGTTGTTGCCGATCAGTTCGAGTCGGCCGGCGTCGTCCGGGATCCGGCTGAGTGAGGCAATCACGAGCACGTCGCCGTTGGGGTCGTAGTCGTTGAGCAGGACCGGCAGGGTGACGGCCCGACCGGGTCGGGCGCCGAAGGCGTCGTCGAGGGCCACCGGCGGAACCTGCGTCTTCTCGAATTCGGGCGCGCTGTCGTCATCCGTGTCTTCGACCCGCTGCTGGTCCCGCACCGTTTCGATCAGCTCATCCCAGTTGTCGATGAGCTCGTTGTCCTGCTGGACGGCCCAGGCCGCACCGTTGCGGGCGTCGTTGAGGAGCACGGCCGAACCGTTCACTCGGAATCCCAGCCGGGCGTCGCCGGCAACCCCCGCGAGTGTTTCCATGGCACCTTTTCGGGCCTGGCCGGTGCAGGACTGCCAGACCGTGCCGTCGCCCCAGGCTGCATGGGAGCACTTTCCGGCCGAGGCCGGTGCCGCGGCGTCGCCGGTGCGCCCGGTGACCAGGACGGAAGGCTGCCCTCCCGACACCGGGACACCGAGGAGCCCTCCCCGGTGGGCGACGAGGACGCGGTCTCCGGTTACCGCCGCCTGTTGCAGCAGGGGACCATCGGCGACGGCGATCTCCGCGGACAGGTCGACCATCTGCCCTGGCAGGTACAGCTGCCTCGTCGCCTCGTTGAGGAGAGCCCAGCGCCCACCGACGCTGGTCAGCTGGTAGCCGTCTTCCCGGGCGCCGGCCTGCAGGGACACCGTGGAGACAACCGCGTCGCCCTGGGTGGTGTCGACCCGCGACAGGTCGCCCGTCGCCGGCGTGAACGCGAAAAACACGCCGTCTGCGTCCATGCTGGTGACCGAACCGGCGCCGAGCGCGAGCGTCGGCTCCGCGAGGCTGTCGAAGTCGGCGAGCGCGGCGGCCTCCAGGTTCCACATGTTGCCCTCGGAGGTGATGACCGCGCGGTCCTCGGCGAGGTAAACCGACGGTTCCACCGGCGGCAGGGGAACGCTCTCGGCGACGGTGGCCGTCGCCGGATCGATGATGTCCAGCGAGCTGTTGCCACGGTCGATCACCAGCACGGTCGCGCCCTGCTGGCGCACGTCCAGGCTGGAACTGCCCGACTGCACCACGGTGTTCAATTCCCGCACGGCGGTGTTGGCCCGCCCGACGACCTGGCGGGACTCATTGGTCACCCAGACGGCCGCGTCGCCCAGGTCCATCCGCTGGGCCGTGTAGCCGCCCGAAACCACGGCAATCCCGGCGATCAGCGCCGCCACAACCGTCCCGCTCGTTGCCGTGGCGACCAGGGAGCGGTGGGTGGCCAGCCACCCCGCGATCACGGGGCTCCTTCGGCGGTTTCCACGCACTTTTCACCGCTGGGCTCGCCCGGTTTGCCTTCGCGGTTGACCGTGACGGTGAGGCAGACGTTCGCCCGCCCGGTCGCGTCAACGCTGAACTCCGTGCCCTTCTGCCTGCTCTCCTCGCCCGTGCGCAGCGTCACGACGTAGTTGTCGCCGGGGCGCAGGCCGGCGTCGGACCAGGTGAAGACGACCGTGCCGGAGCGCAACCGGCCGGCGATCTCGCTGACGACCGGTATGTCGGCGGCGTTCCGTTGAACCAGGAGCGCCGCCGCCGTGGCGGAGAGCCCCACAGTGAGCAGGGATGCGGCCATCAGCGCCCACATCATGCGCCCGCGCCCTCCCCTGCGGTGGATGCGCGTCTGGGAGGCACCGGGTGTGCTGCGGCTGTGCAGGAGCTGCGGTTCGCCCCTCGAGCCGGGGCCGGTCGGCGGCTTGCGCCGGCGACGGGCCGCATGCGGGTCGATGGAGTTGACGCCGCTGACGCGCGTCTTGTCGTCCGGGTCGGCCAGGGTCGCGGCGGCCCAGTCGTCCATGGCCACCTCGAGCGGCGTCTGCGCCAGCCCCAGGTCGGCCTCGACCGACTGCAACTCCCGAATGAATTCGAGCACGGTGCGCTGCCGGGAACCCGGTCGCCGGGACATCGCCCGGTCGAGGACGATTTCGAGCCGGGCCGGAACATCCGCGCGATTGATGGCGGGGACTTTTCCCTGTGCGATGCGGGACATCAGTGCCGCGGAGCTGTTGTCGGCACCGGGCTGCTCGAATGGGGAGCGCCCGGCCAGCAGCGAATAGACGGTCGCCCCGAGAGACCAGACCTCGGCGGACACTGACCCCGAACTCTCGTCGAGCAGCACCTCGGGGGCCGACCACGGGATCGAGAGGCCCACAGCGTCCGATGACTCCGCCTCGCCCAGGGTGGCCGCAATGCCGAAGTCGGACAGGACGGGGTGGCCATAGGCGGTGACCAGGATGTTCGACGGCTTGATGTCGCGGTGCAGGATCCCGAAGCGGTGGGCGGTCTCGACGGCGCTGGCGATCTTGATCCCGATCCGCAGCGCGTCGGGGACCGAGAGGGGCTCGTCGCGAAAGCGCCGGCTGAGGGCTCCCGAGCAGTACTCCATCACCAGATACGGTCGCCCGTCGGCAGAGAGGCCGGCCTGGAAGACCGTGAGGATCGACGGGTGGGAGCTGAGCTGGGCCATCACGTTCGCCTCGGCCTGGAACAGCTGCCGAACCTGGTCGTTGACGACTGCCGCGAGCAGCACCTTCACCGCCACCTGGCGCCTGGGCATGTTCTGCTCGTAAAGGAAAACGTCGGCGAACCCGCCGGATCCGAGCACCCGCAGGTAGGAAAAGCCCGGCAGATTCGGCGGCGCGGATGGCAGTCGTCGTGCCATTTTCTCGCCTCCCCGCCTACTCGTGACCCCGGCGTGCGGCGGGCGTTCCCCAATTGTAGGCAGCCCCAACCGGCCCATTGGGGCGCGGCGGCGGCCTTAACCGGACTGGGTTACCCCCAAGTCGGGGGACGGTCCTCCGCCTGGTCGGCCGGCAGATCGAGCACCTCGATGACATCGAGAACGATCACGGTGACGTTGTCACGACCGCCGTTCTCGAGGGCGGCGCCGAGCAGCGCACCGGCCGCGTCATCCGGGTTGGGATTGGACATGAGGTAGTGACGGATGCCGTAGGCCGTGAGCTCTTTGGTGAGCCCGTCGGAGCAGACCAGCAGGCGCATTCCCGGCCTCGCCGGAACGATCCGGTAGTCGGGGATGGGCGGCTCATGGAAGCCGACCGCGCGGGTGATGACGTTGCCGTGGGGGTGCACGTCGGCCTCTTCACGGGTGATCTTCCCCGCGTCGACGAGCTCCTGCACGACCGAGTGGTCGGTTGTCACCTGCTCGAGGACGCCGCTGCCGAGCTGGTAGACGCGCGAATCGCCGATGTTGAAGATGATCCACTGCGGCTCTCCGGCGACGACCGCCAGGGCCGCTCCGGTCACCGTCGTGCCGGTGCCGTTGTCGGTCACACCGGCGCCCGAGGCCATGTCCTCGACGGCAAGACTGAGCAGACGCGCGATGGATTCGGCGTCGGGGTCGGTCGCGCCGGCGAGCTCGGCGAGCCTGGTCACGACGGCCGCGCTGGCAACGTCACCCGCGGAGTGACCTCCCATGCCGTCGGCGACCGCGAAAATGGGCGCTTGGGAGAGGAGGCTGTCCTCGTTGACCTCGCGGCGGTGCCCGGTGTCGGTGACTGCCGCCCACGCCAGGGTCACGCTTGTGTGGCTGGTGGGCAGGGAAACCGTGTGCCGGGGCGAGCCTTGACCTATCTGGGTCACGCGTGGTGCCTTCCGAATTCGGTCTGATGGTGGTGGAGAACGGCTAACGCTCGCTCGCGGGGAGGACTTCGACGATATTACCGTCCCCGATGTCGACCGTCGTACCCGGGGCGACCGCCAGGGACTGTCCCGGGGCCAGCCGCTGGCTTCTTCCGATCTTTCCGCGCGGCGGATTCACCAATGTCCCGTTGGTGGAGTTGAGGTCGGTCACCACGACGGTGTCGCCCTCCTGCCGGATTTCGAGGTGCGTCGCGGAGACGGCGGACGTGGGCGAGGTGACCGTGACCAGCCGGGGCAGGGGGCCGCCGGTGATGCGCGGCGACCGCGGTCGGCGGCCGAGGAAGTAGACGGCATCCAGTCGGCGCTCCTCGCCGTCCGGGAGCCGGAAACCGTAGTGGGTCCCGCGGGCGAGCGGGGCGGCCTCGGCAGCCGGCCGCCGTTCACGCCGTTCCCGGCGCCGGGCGATGACGGTGTCCTGTGCGGCCTGTGGTGGCCGGACAACGGTGTCCGCGTCCGCCAACGAAAGCGGTGCCGGAACGGGAACCGGGAGCGGTGCCGGGGCGTGAACCGGGAGCGGTGCCGGGGCGGGAACCGGGAGCGGTGCCGGCCCGCGGATGATCGTGTCATCGTCCTCGCGTGCGAGTGCCGCCAGCGACCAGAGCAGCGTGTCGGCCGCGATTGCCCCCAGTTCGACCGTCCGGCCGGAATCCAGCCGGCTCGCAGGCACCACGTCGGCCAGCGGGGAACCGATCACCAGGCCGATCACGGATCGGAAGTCGGCGAGGAGCCAGGGGCGGATGTCCCGGTCGGTGAACCGTCGAGAGCCGCCCACCGAGAATACGTCGACCGCGATCCGGCCCCGCACGACTGCGGACACCGGGATTCCGTCGCTATCGGTCGGGTCACCCGGCACGACCACCACGAAGTTCGCGACGGCGTCTTCACCGGCCAGCGGCAGGAGGGAGACGAGGGCCTCGATGGTGATTCGTGGCTCCGAGACCAGTCCGGTCAGTTTCGCCACAATTCCGGGATGTGTGCCGGCGGGGACTGCGGCGAGGAAGGCCCGCCCCGCGACGAACGTCCACTCCCCGCTGCCCCCGGGCGTCAGCCCGTACCCGACCCGTGCCATCGTTCTCCGTCCCGTCCGGTGACTAGGCGCCGATGTAGGACATCACGTGCTTGATGCGCGTGTAGTCCTCGAAGCCATACATCGACAGGTCCTTACCGTAGCCGGAGTGCTTGAATCCGCCGTGCGGCATTTCGGCCACGATCGGGATGTGGGTGTTGATCCAGACGACACCGAAGTCGAGTCCCTTGGCGAATCGCATCGCGCGGCCGTGGTCCCTGGTCCAGACGGACGACGCCAGTCCGTAGTGCACGTCGTTCGCCCACCGCATGGCCTGCGCCTCGTCGGCGAACTTCTGCACCGTGATGACGGGGCCGAAGATCTCGTTCTGCACGGCTTCATCCGTTTGGCGAAGGCCGCTGACGATGGTCGCCTCGTGGAAGTAGCCCGTGGCTCCCTGACGGTGGCCGCCCAGTTCGATCCGGGCGTGGTCGGGCAGCCGGTCGATGAATCCGGAAACCTGGGCGAGCTGGTTGGCATTGTTCACCGGGCCGAAGAGGATGCTCTCATCGCCCGGCGCCCCGGTGGTCGCGTTCTCCCTGGCGTAGGCGCTGAGTGCGGAGACGAACTCGTCGTGGATTCCCTCCTGCACGAGCAGGCGCGTCGCCGCCGTGCAGTCCTGTCCGGCGTTGAAGAACCCGGCGGCGACGATGCCGGCGACGGCCAGCGGAATATCGGCGTCGTCGAACACGATCACGGGGGCCTTTCCGCCGAGCTCGAGGTGGACTCGCTTGAGGTCGTTCGCGGCGGCCTTCGCCACCTCCATGCCGGCGCGGACGGATCCCGTGATCGAGACCAGTTGCGGCGTCTTGTGGTCGATCATCGCCGCGCCCGTGCCGCGGTCGCCGGTGATGACGTTGAGCACCCCCTTCGGGAGGAACTCCGCGGCGACCTCGGCGAGCAGCAGCGTCGCGCTGGGCGTGGTGTCGGAGGGCTTGAGCACGCTCGTGTTGCCGGCGGCGAGCGCCGGGGCGAATTTCCACACGGCCATATTGAGCGGATAGTTCCAGGGCGTGACCTGCCCGACGACGCCGATCGGCTCCCGCCGGATGAAGGACGTGTGGTCCTTCATGTACTCGCCGGCCGAGCGGCCCTCGAGGTTCCGTGCGGCGCCGGCGAAGAAGCGGATCTGGTCGACGGAGAGCAGGATCTCGTCCTGGACGAGGGAGGCGCGCGGTTTGCCGGTGTCACGCGACTCCGCGTCGGCGAACTCGTCGGCCCTGGCCTCCATCGCGTCGGCGATGCGGAAGAGGGCGAGCTGGCGCTCCGCCGGAGTCGACTCCCCCCACTGCTCGAACGCGCTGGACGCCGCCGTGTAGGCGTCGTCGACGTCGGCCGCATTGGACACGGGGCTGGTCGCGTAGACGGCCTCCGTCGCGGGATCGATCAGATCCAGGCGCGCCTCGGACCTCGAGTCAACGTACTCACCGTTGACGAAATTGCGTAGTTCGCGAACGCTCATGGCTCCTGGACTCCCTGGGTGATGGCCGGCGGGGCGGCCGGGCCGCTCCATCGGCTCCAGCTTATCCGGCGGAGCGGAGCGCGCGGCAGGCGAAATACTTGGATTCCGCAGCATATTGGTCGCCAAGCTGCGGATTCGCTTGCCGAGGGGCCGTTTCACTGACACAATCGATGTCATGAACCCAAATGGACGCGGAGTGGGCGGGAAGCCGGCGCAACTGGACGATGTCTCCAAGAAGATCATCGAGCAGCTGCAGGTCGACGGACGCCGCTCCTATGCCGAGATCGGCAAGGCCGTGGGCCTGAGCGAAGCCGCGGTGCGCCAGCGGGTTCAGAAACTAACGGATGCCGGCGTCATGCAGGTCGTCGCCGTGACCGACCCGATGCAGCTCGGCTTCTACCGCCAGGCCATGATCGGCATCAGGGCCACGGGCGACGCGAGGGAACTCGCCGACACCCTGGCCGCCATCCCATCCGTGGACTACGTCGTCCTCACGGCTGGATCGTTCGACATCCTGGTCGAGGTCGTCTGCGAAGACGACGAGGAGCTGATAAATCTGCTCAATTCGCAGATCCGAAATCTCAAGGGCGTCACCTCAACCGAAACCTTTGTCTACCTCAAACTCCACAAACAGTTGTACAACTGGGGAACGCGATAAAAAATGACCATGTCAGAACAGGCCGTTCCGGCCCACCACCACTCTCACATCCCCGCTTCGGCACTGGCGCCGGGCGAGTACAGCGACGCCGACAACGCGTCGATGCAGCAGAAGGCGAAAGACCACCTCTGGATGCACTTCTCGCGCCAGTCCGTGATGGAGTCCGGCGCCGGTGTGCCGATCATCACCAAGGGCCAGGGCCACCACATCTGGGACTCCACCGGCAAGAAATACATCGACGGCCTGAGCGGGCTGTTCGTCGTCAATGCCGGCCACGGCCGCAAGCGCCTCGCCGAGGTCGCCGCCAAGCAGGCCGAGGAACTGGCGTTCTTCCCGATCTGGTCCTACGCGCACCCGTCGGCGATCGAGCTCGCCGACCGCCTGGCCGCCTACGCGCCGGGCGACCTGAACCGGGTCTTCTTCTCCACCGGCGGCGGTGAAGCCGTCGAGACGGCCTTCAAGCTGGCCAAGTACTACTGGAAGCTGCAGGGCCGCCCCACCAAGCACAAGGTCATCTCGCGGGCCGTCGCCTACCACGGCACCCCGCAGGGCGCGCTGGCCATCACCGGCATCCCGGCCATGAAGGAAATGTTCGAGCCGGTCACCCCGGGCGGATTCCGTGTGCCGAACACCAACTTCTACCGGGCGGACGAGATGGGTTCCGGCCTCGGCCATGACCTCGAGGCCTTCGGCCTGTGGGCGGCCAACCGGATCGAAGAGATGATCCAGTTCGAGGGCCCGGAGACGGTCGCCGCCGTGTTCCTGGAACCCGTGCAGAACTCGGGCGGCTGCTTCACCGCCCCTCCCGGATACTTCAAGCGGGTTCGCGAAATCTGCGACCAGTATGACGTGCTGCTCGTGGCCGACGAGGTCATCACCGCGTTCGGTCGCATCGGCAACATGTTCGCCTCGACGACCTTCGGTATCGAGCCGGACATGATCACCTGCGCCAAGGGCATGACGAGCGGCTACTCGCCGATCGGCGCGACGATCGTGAGCGAGCGGATCTACGAACCGTTCAAGCACGGCGACACGGCGTTCTACCACGGCTACACCTTCGGCGGGCACCCGGTGTCCTCCGCCGTGGCGCTGGCCAACCTCGACATCTTCGAGGAGGAGAAGCTCAACGAGAACGTGCGCGAGAACTCGCCGATCTTCCGCGCGGAGCTGGAGCAGCTGCTGGACCTGCCGATCGTCGGCGACGTTCGCGGCGAGGGTTACTTCTTCGGCATCGAGCTGGTCAAGGACAAGGGCACCAAGGAGACGTTCAACGACGACGAGTCCGAGCGTCTCTTGCGCGGCTACCTGTCCAAGGCGCTGTTCGAGGCCGGGCTGTACTGCCGCGCCGACGACCGGGGCGACCCCGTCATTCAGCTCGCTCCGCCGCTGACCATCGGCCCGGCCGAGTTCCGCGAAATCGGCGAAATTCTGCACGGCGTGCTCTCCGAGGCGCCTCAGCACCTCTAGAACGGGTCCATCGATCCGGGGCCGGCGCCGAGCGCCCGCCCCGGATTGCCCTCGATACATGCGTTCAGGCCCAGGTGCCCAAGTGTGAGCGGAGGGTGCGGCGCGCTCGGGAGTACCGTGCGCGGGCGGCATCCGCTCGAATGCCGAGCACCGTCGCCGCCTGAGCGATGGTCGGGCCCTCCCAGACAACGAGGGTGACCAGCTCCTGATCGCGCGGGGAAAGTGCGGCAAGGGCGGGGGCGAGGTGGCCGGCGAGCATCCGGCTCACTGGCGGTCGTTCGTCCCTTCTCAAACCGCCCTCCCGCGGATATCGTGACAGCGACCCGGAGGTGATGTGATCGTATCTGCCGACAGGCGAACGGTTGGACGCATGTTCATCACGGCGCTTGCGGTGACGTTCGTCGCGGTCGCGTTGAGTGGGTGCCTCAGCCCGCGCTATGTCGACATGAACACGGAAGAGCTCATCTCCACCGTGCAGGGCGGGGAGTATGACGAGGTCCGCGGCAAGGGCCCCGCTTGCGATGCCGCCTCCGCCCTGGGCCTGCGCAAGGCGGAGGCCGCAGTGGACGTCCTCATCGACGCCCTGTCCTGTCCCGCAGAAGACTGCATGGCCTCGGCGCTTGGACAGATCGGCGATCCCCGGGCCGTCGAGCCGCTCCTCGATGCAATGGCAGACGAGTGCGAAGGATTTGACCGGAAACTGAGAGATGACGACACCTACGACGTGACGGACGTCTGTCTCGACTTCCAGTCCGCCGACGATGCACTCATCGCGATCGGGAACGCGGCAGTAGATCCGCTCCTGGCCCTGGCCGGCGTCGGCGCCGAACCCCAAGCCGAACTCGCAGTTGTTGTGCTCGGCGAAGTCGGGGACTCGCGCGCCGAGACATACCTCGTCGAAAGGTTGGCCAACTACCGGAGCTCCACGAGAGAAACGATCGAACCCGAGTTCGTCCGGCGTCGTGCCGCCGAGGCCCTCGCCAAAATCTTCCGCAGCCACGTCGAGAGTCTCCTGCCGCGGCTTCAGTCGCAATCGACGGTGGGCATCGCGTACGGGATCATCGGACTAGGCCAGTCCAGCACCGAGCCGGACCTCATCCGGGCGCTGCAGACGTTTGGCGACCTGCCACTGGCCGAGTTTTATCTCAACTGTGGGCGCCCCAGCCTCGAGGCAGCAGCGACGGACTGGGGCGTCGAACATGGCTACACGCTGCGGTATCCGCTCCCCCGGATCGGTGGCGGCACGGCCCCGCGGGGGTGGGGAGACCTCTAGCCTGGACGGTTGCGCGATGCATCGCGTTCTCCGCCAGCCCGTCGACCGCTCGGAGCACATGCCGGCGCTCGCTTGCCGGCTGGGCGAGCAGCTACGTGTCACTCATCGCCCAGGTTCGTAGCCGACGAGCCAGTGGAGTCCATGACGGTCGATGACCTGGCCATCCGAAGCGCCCCAGGGCTTTGGGGCAAGGTCGTCGACGACCTGGCCGCCAACTGCGAGTTTGTCGAACCACTCATGGAGGACGTCCGGTTCGGCGGTCCCCAGCAACGAGAGCATGACGCCTTCAAGCCGGACACTCTTCTCGCCTGCTGCTGCATCGGCTCCCGCCAAAGCAACGACGCCGTCGAGCACTCCGTGAGCTATGGCATGTGGCGGGCCGTCGCTGCGACCGAAGTCCTCGTAGGTGTGCAGGGAGAGCTCTCCACTGAATACGTCCGCGTAGAAGCCGAGCGCTTCGCGCGCTGTGCCGGGGAAAGTGACATAGATCTGCGGCGCCGTCATGTGCACAGCCTACAGATGCGACCTAACACCGATCGCGGGGGCCGCGGGGCTAGCCCGCCGCCTCCGCCTCTTCCGCCGCTTCGCCCGGAGTGACCGCGTAGGCCCACTCGGGCAGGCGGCCCGTACTGAACAGGGTGTACAGCAGCCGGGCCATGCTGTACTCGGGGTCGAGGGCCAGCGCCTGGTCGACGAAGATGCCTGCGACGGATCCGCGCCCCAGTGCCCAGGACAGCCAGGCCAGCATGCACAGCGGGGCCGGGCGTGCGCGCCGCGGCGCCAGCGCGACGATGGTCTTGAGCATGCGGATCGCGCGCTCGACCCGATCGGGGTCCGGCCGCTCGGTACTGAGACCGAGCATGAGGTCGCCGGTGCCCCTTGGGTCGCCGCGGACGCCGGATTCCTGCTCCGCCCGGATGATGTCGTCCATGCTGCGTCCGGTGATCCGCTGGATGGCCGCGTAGCGTGCATTCAGCTCGAACGTCCGCACGCCGACCTGCCGGCCGAAGGCGAATTGCAGCATCATCTGGTCGCGGTTCGCGGGGCCCTGCACGAGGTACAGCAGGATGGCCGCATCCTCCGCCTCGAGGGCGAGCACGTCCCAGTCGAGGGCGGCCTCAGCGGTGTCGACCGGGTCCAGGACGTCGCCGATCATGGCGACCAGTTCCGGCTGGGTGCCGGCCTCGCCGCCCAGGCGCTGGAACCGGGCGAAATCCCGGGAGAGGCGTACCTTCATGGCCGCGTCGACCACCGGGAGGTCGGCGAGGCTGCTCAGCGTGGCGAGGTCGCGGCGGGCCTCCTCCGGGATGGCTTGGGTGGCCGGCGAGCCGGCGATGTCGCTGAGCGGGCGCCCTCCGGCCGGGCAGTCGGGGTCGAGGTACGACCCCCACCCGTCTGCCGCCACGCAGAGGGCGTCGCGCACCAGGAAGCCGGCCAGCTCCGCCCGTTTGACCAGGGTGTCCACGAAACGCTCGTGCGGGATCCCGGAGAGTCCGCCGAATCGGGCGTCGGTGTAGCTGACGGGCACGATCGCGTCGACGCCCGGGATTTTGCACAGCGCGCCGACCAGCGACGTCGCGATGCGCTTGTACAGCTTCGGCGCCAGGGTCGGGTCCGGCAGGTTGAAGCGCAGGGCGCCGCAGGTGCGGGTGCCGCGGAAGGCGACGAGGACGATGCTGTTCTCCGGCAGGAAGCCGGCCAGTTGGGGCACGAGCGCCAGGAAGTCCTGCGCCCGCCCGGTCTTGACGATGTTGGTTGGCATGCGGCAACCCTGCCCCGCAGGCGTCGCCGCCGCACCGCAGCGTCCCGACCTGGGGATAACTCCCCCGGCCTCGGACCTGTGGGGAGCGCCGGCGCTAGACCTCGGCGACCGGGGCCGCGAACTGGGCGTTGTAGAGGGCGCGGTAGGCGCCGTCCGCGGCGAGGAGTGCGGTGTGGCTGCCCTGCTCGACGATGCGACCGGCCTCCATCACGAGGATGAGGTCGGCATCCCGGATGGTCGACAGCCGGTGCGCGATGACGAAGCTCGTGCGGTCGGCGCGGAGTGCGCTCATCGCCTTCTGCACGAGCACCTCCGTGCGGGTGTCCACCGAGCTCGTCGCCTCGTCGAGGATGAGCACGCTCGGCCGGGCGAGGAAGGCCCTGGCGATCGTGAGCAGCTGCTTCTCCCCCGCGCTGACGTTGCCGCCCTCGTCGTCGAGCACGGTGTCGTAGCCCTCCGGAAGCGAGTGCACGAACCGGTCGACATAGGTCGCCCTGGCCGCTTCGCGGATCTCCTCGTCCGTGGCGTCCGGCCGGCCGTAGGCGATGTTCTCGCGCACGGTTCCCCCGAACAGCCAGGTGTCCTGCAACACCATGCCCATGCGCGAGCGCAGCTCGTGGCGGGTCATCCGGGCGATGTCGACGCCGTCGAGCGTAATGCGGCCGGCGTCGAGTTCGTAGAAGCGCATCATCAGGTTGACCAGGGTGGTCTTGCCCGCCCCGGTCGGTCCGACGATGGCGATCGTCTGCCCGGGTTCGGCGACGAGGCCGAGGTCGTCGATGAGCGGCTTGTCCGGCAGGTAGCGGAAGGACACCTGCTCGAAGACCAGCCGGCCGTGGGTGCCGGCAGGGACCTTCGCCGGTTCCGGGTCCGGGCTCTGCTCCTCGGCGTCCAGGAGCTCGAACACGCGCTCGGCGGATGCCACGCCGGACTGCAGCAGGTTGGCCATCGACCCGAGCTGGGCGAGCGGCTGGGTGAACTGCCGGGAGTACTGGATGAAGGCCTGCACGTCGCCGAGCTGCATCGCGCCGGAGGCGACCTGGAGCCCCCCGACGACCGCGATCCCGACGTAGACGAGGTTGCCGATGAACGTCATCGCCGGCATGATCAGGCCGCTGACGAACTGGGCGCCGAAGCTGGCCTCGTACAGCTCCTCGTTCTTGGCACCGAAGCGCTGCTCCACCTCGCGCTGGCGGCCGAACACCTTGACCAGCGCGTGGCCGGTGAAGGTCTCCTCGATCTGGCCGTTGAGCTCGCCGGTGTTCTTCCACTGCTGGGCGAACAGCTTCTGTGACCGCCTGGCGATGAGCACCGTGGTCACGAGCGTCAGCGGAACGGTGACCAGGGCGAGCAGGGCGAGCACCGGCGACAGGATGAACATCATCACGATCACGCCGATGACCGTGAGCAGCGAGGTGACCGCCTGGCTGATCGACTGCTGCAGGCTCTGGGAGATGTTGTCGACGTCGTTGGTGACCCGGCTGAGCAGCTCGCCGCGCTGAATGCGGTCGAAGTAGCGCAGCGGGAGCCGGTTGACTTTCGCCTCGATCTCCTCACGCAGGCGGTACACCGTGCGCTGCACGACTCCGTTCAGCACGTAGGCCTGCACCCAGGCGAACACCGAGGAGAGCACGTACAGGCCCATCGCCCAGATCAGCAGGGTGGACAGTGCCACGAAGTCGATCCCGACCCCGGGCGTCAGCGTCATGGCGCTGAGCATGTCGGCCTTCGCGTCCTCGCCCGCCGCACGCAGCTGCGCGACCAGGGCCGACTGGGTCGCCCCGGCCGGCAGGCCCTTCGAGATGAAGCCGGCGAAGATCAGGTTGGTGCCTTCGCCGAGCAGCCGCGGTCCGATCACCGAAAAGGTGACGCTCGCGACGGCCAGGAAAAGCACGAGGGCCAGCCACAGCCGGTCCGGACGCAGCGTGCCGAGCAGGCGCCGCGCGGACGGCCAGAAGTCCATCGCCTTCTCGGCGGGGACGTTCATGCCCCCGAACGGACCGCCGCGGCCCATCGGCGGACGGGCCGGGGTGGCCCTGGCGCCCTCGGTCGTGCTCATGCCACTTCCTCCGCGGCCAGCTGGGACGAGACGATCTCCTGGTACGTCTCCGAGGTTTCGAGCAGCTCCTCGTGCGTGCCCTGCGCGACGATCCGCCCGTCGTCGAGCACAAGGATCTGGTCGGCCTCGACGATGCTCGACACCCGCTGCGCGATGATGACCATGGTCGCTCCGTCGGTGTTGCTCTTGAGGGCCAGCCTGAGGCGGGCATCCGTCGCCGTGTCCAGCGACGAGAAGGAGTCATCGAAGATGTAGAGCTCGGGCCGTTTGACGAGCGCCCGGGCGATCGCCAGCCGCTGTCGCTGCCCGCCGGACACGTTCGTGCCGCCCTGCGAGATGGGGGCGTCGAGGCCGCCGTCCATTTCGGCGACGAAGTCCCGGGCCTGGGCCGTGGTGAGGGCCAGCCAGAGTTCATCCTCCGTGGCATCCGGCTTGCCGTAGAGCAGGTTGCTGCGCACGGTGCCGGAGAACAGGTACGGCTTCTGCGGCACCAGCCCGATGTGACCCCAGAGCAGGTCGGGGTTCAGCTCCTTGACGTCGACGCCGTCGACGAGCACGGATCCGCTGGTGGCGTCGAACAGCCGCGGCATCAGGTTCACCAGCGTGGTCTTGCCCGAGCCGGTGCTGCCGATGATGGCCGTGGTCTGCCCGGAGTGGGCGACGAAGCTGATGTCGCTGAGCACGGGCTCCTCTGCTCCCGGGTAGGCGAACCCGACGCCGCGCAGTTCCAGTTCGCCGTGGCCGATGGTCTCGTTGACGGGATGCTCCGGCGGGCGCACGCTGGACTCGGTCTCGAGCACCTCGCCGATACGGTCGGCCGAGACGGTGGCTCGCGGGATCATCACGGCCATGAACGTGGCCATCATGACGGCCATCAGGATCTGCATGAGGTAGCTGAGGAAGGCGATCAGCGTGCCCACCTGCATCGAACCATCCTCGATCCGGAACGAACCGAACCAGATCACGGCAACGCTGGAGGCATTGAGCACGAGCATGACGACGGGGAACATGAGCGCCATCAGGCGTCCGGCGCGCAGGGCCGTGTCGGTGACATCGGCGTTGGCCGAGGCGAAGCGCCGGCTCTCGACGTCTTCGCGCACGAACGCCCGCACCACGCGGATGCCGGTGAGCTGTTCGCGAAGCACGCGGTTGACGGCGTCGATCCGGGTTTGCATCAGCCGGAAGAGGGGCACCATGCGCGAGATGATCAGGCCGACGGCGACGAGCAGCACGGGGACGGCCACGGCGATGAGCCAGGACAGCTGCACATCCTGCCGGACGGCCATGATGATGCCGCCGATGCTGAGGATGGGCGCCGTGATCATCAGCGTGCTGGTCATCAGCACGAGCATCTGCACCTGCTGCACGTCGTTCGTCGAACGGGTGATCAGGGAGGCGGCGCCGAACCGGGTGACCTCCTGTTCGGAGAACTCGCCGACGCGGCCGAAGACGGCTCCGCGCAGGTCGCGGCCGAGCGCCATCGCCGCCTTGGCGCCGAAGTACACCGCGGTGATGGCGCAGGCGATCTGCACCAGCGTGATGAGCAGCATGAGCGCGCCGGTGCTGAGGATGTACGCGGTGTCGCCCTTGGCGACCCCTTCGTCGATGATGTCGGCGTTCAGTGTCGGCAGGTACAGCGACGCGATCGACTGCGCGAGCTGGAACACGACGACGAGCACAAGCAGGCGCCGGTGCGGGCGCAGGTAGCGCACGAGAAGCTTCCAGAGCACGGGTTCTCCTAGGTGGGCGGGGCGGGGGCCGTTGTGGGCGGGGCGGGGGCGCCGATGATGCCGTGGAGGATCAGGGAGGTGATCTCGTCGTCGTCGAATGCCGGGCCGTTGCGGACATGGGGCACGGATGCCGCGAGCGCGATCATCCGGATGACCTGGGCGGCCCTGGCCGGCTCGACTCTCAGCCGTTCGAGGTCGGGCGTGAGAGCACGGCCCAGGATCTCGGTGAATTCGTGGCGGGAGTCGTGCCCCGGCGGAGGGCCGATGGTCCCGAGCGCACTCATCAGGGCGAACACCTTCGTGAACCGACCGCGCATCAGCGCCACGATCGCACGGACCTTATCCTCGAGCGGGAGCTCGGGGTCGACCGCGCGAAGCCGCGCCCGGAACGGCTCCGGATCGAGCTGCTTGGCCATCGCCGCGCGAATGAGTTCGTCCTTGCTGCCGAACGCCCGGAAGATCGTTCCCTCGGCGATCCCGGCGCACTCCGCGATCTGCTTCGTCGTGACGGCGCGGCCGTGCTCGAGCAGCAGCGGCGTGACCGCGTCGATCAGCATGGCCTGGCGGTCTTCAACCGACAGCGACCTGGCCCGACCTTGTTTCTCCGCCACGCCCATGCGCGCCAGCCTATCTGAGTGAGCGCTCACTCACAAGGATCGGCTGGGCGGGTTCCTGCTCACTCGAAGAGAGCGGAGATCCAGGCCACGTCTTCGGCGGAGGGCTTCCAGGCGGTGGCGGCATCCGCGTTCTGAATGATCTGTTCCGGCCTCGTGGCGCCGGCGATGACGCTGGTCAGGCCCGGCTGGGCGAGCAGCCAGGCGAACGTCGCGTCGAGCATGCTCACACCGCGCTCGTCGCAGAACACCTGGTAACGCTCGATCACGTCCCACGGGGCGTTGTCGACAAGGTGGCGCCGGATCATCATGATCCGGCTGTCGGCGGGGCCGCCCTCGCGGGTGAACTTGCCCGTGAACAGGCCGTTGTACAGCGGGAAGAACGGCAGGAAGCCGAGCCCGTACGCGTTGACCGCCGGCAGCACCTCGTCTTCCGCGTCGCGCACGAGCAGGCTGTATTCGTTCTGCGACGAAATGAACTTGGGGTGCCGGTGCAGTTCCGCGGTGAACTCCGCCTCCGCGATCTGCCAGCCGGCGAGGTTCGAGTGACCGATGTAGCGGATCTTGCCCTCGCTGATGAGGTCGTCGAGCGTCTGGAGCGTCTCTTCGATCGGCGTGAGCGGGTCGGGGACATGAAGCTGGTACAGGTCGATCCAGTCCGTCTGGAGCCGACGCAGCGAGGCCTCCACGGCGAGCCGGATGTAGCGGCGCGAGCCGCGCGCGCCCCAATCGGGCCCGTTCAGCCCGCCCATGTCCATGCCGAACTTGGAGGCCAGCACGATGTCGTCGCGCCGGCCCTTCAGCGAGTGGCCCATCAGGGTCTCGCTGAGGCCCCGCTCCGCGCCGTAAATGTCTGCCGTGTCGAACAGGGTGACGCCGGCCTCGATCGCCGCGTCGATGACGGCCGTCGTGCCGTCCTGTCCCTGCGACGCGGTGCCGGTGCGGCCGAAGTTGTTGCACCCGAGCCCGATCGTGGAGACGGTGAGCCCTGAGTTGCCGAGTCTGCGGTATTCGATCTGCGCCATCGTACCAGCCTAGGGGAGGTCAGCGGCCGAGCACTGTTGAGCCTCGGGCCTGTGCTAAACAGGAAGCCGAACAAAGGGGTACCCGTGGGTCGACTCACGCTCGGAATCATGTCGCGGTCGCGCAAGCCGGATGAACGCCGGCTGCCGATTCATCCGCTGCACTTCGACCGGATCGACCCGGAGGTCCGCGCGCGGATGTTCCTCGAAAGCGGGTATGGCGAAGACTTCGGAGTCTCCGACGAACAGCTCGCACCGCTGGTCGCCGGCCTGCGTTCGCGGGACGAACTCATCGCCGAATGCGATGTCATCCTGCTCGCCAAGCCGTTGCTCGCCGACGTCGAGCAACTGCGCGAGGGACAGACCCTCTGGGGCTGGCCGCACTGCGTGCAGGATGCCGCGCTCACCCAGCTCGCCATCGACAAACGGTTGACCCTGATCGCCTTCGAGGCGATGAACCATTGGACCGCCTCCGGCCAGTTCAACCTGCACGTGCTGCACAAGAACAACGAACTCGCCGGCTACTGCTCGGTGCTGCATTCGCTGCAGCTGATCGGTTCGACCGGCGACTACGGCCGCAAGCTGCGGGCCGCGGTGATCGGCTTCGGGGCGACCGCCCGCGGCGCCGTGACCGCGTTGAACGCCCACGGAATCTACGACGTGAGCATCCTCACCAACCGCGAGATCTCCGCCGTCAGCTCCCCGATCCACTCCGCACAGATCGTGCAGCTCGACCAGAGCGACGACGGGCCGGAGCATTTCGCGCTCGTTGAGGAAGGTCGCGTGCCCGTTCCGGAGTTCCTCGCCGGCCACGACATCATCGTCAACTGCGTGCTCCAGGATCCGAACGCGCCGCTCACGTTCCTGTCCGAGGCCGACCTGCCCACGCTCGCCCCTGGGTCGCTCATCGTGGACGTGTCCTGCGACGAGGGAATGGGCTTCAGCTGGGCCAGGCCCACGTCCTTCCGCGAGCCCACGTTCACCGTCGGCAACCACGTAACGTACTACGCGGTCGACCACAGCCCGTCGTACCTCTGGAACTCCGCGACCTGGGAGATCAGCGAGGCCCTGCTGCCCTATCTCGAGGATGTGCTCGCCGGCGAGGACGCGTGGCAAGCGAACGAGACGCTCCGTCGGGCCATCGAGATCAGCGACGGCGTCATCCAAAATCCCAGCATCCTCGCGTTCCAGGGCCGGACGCCCGACTACCCGCACCCTCGCGCGGACTAAGACGTGAGCGGCTCGCGGTGGGCGCTGTTCCTTCACCGCAGCCGCGATCGGCGGCTCTCGCACCGCTGTCCGAAACCCGCCAGATCGGCCCGTCCGCGCCGACTACAGTCGACTTATGACCAGCACAGCAACGCGAATCATGACCAGCACCGCAACGTCCCTGATCCGGGTTTCGAGCCCCCTGGGTCGCCTGGAACTCACCAGCGACGAAGAGCAGATCCTGTCGCTCTCGATCGAACGCGGCGGGCACCTGCCGCTCGACGGGGCACCCGAGGTTCACTCCCCCGTGCTCGATGAGGCCGCGCGCCAGCTCGGCGAATACTTCGCCGGTACGCGCACCGCGTTCGACCTCCCGGTGCGCCTCGCCGGGGGCACCGCGTTCCAGCAGGCGGTCTGGAACCGGCTCGCCCAGATCGGCTTCGGCGAGTTCCTGTCCTACGGCGAACTCGGCCTCGAGATCGGCCGGCCGGGCTCCGGCCGCGCGATCGGCGGCGCCGTCGGGGCGAACCCGGTTCCGATCATCATCGCCTGCCACCGGGTACTGGCCTCCAACGGACGCATCACCGGGTACAGCGGCGGCAACGGCATCCCGACCAAGGTCTGGCTGCTCGACCACGAGGGAATCGGGCACGTGGCGTGAGCGAGCTCCCCGAGCGGGCATCCGTCATCGCCGGGCCGGACCGCCTCGCGCGCTGCGCCTGGGTCGGGTCGGATGCCGAGTACCGGCGGTACCACGACGAGGAATGGGGCCGCCCCCTCCTCGGCGACCAGCCCCTGTTCGAGAAGCTCTGCCTCGAGGGGTTCCAGGCCGGGCTGTCCTGGATCACGATCCTGCGACGCCGCCCGGCGTTCCGGGCCGCCTTCCACGACTTCGACATCGACCGGGTCGCCGCGATGGACGAGGCGGACGTGGAGCGGCTTGTCGCCGACGCCGCCATCATCCGCCACCGGGGCAAGATCGAGGCCGCCATCGGCAACGCCCGCGTCACGCGAGACCTGGGCGAGAGCCTCACCGATCTGATCTGGAGCTTCGCCCCGCCGCGCCGGCCGCAGCGCCTGGGCTCGCTGCACGATGTCCCGGCGATCACGCCCGAGTCGACCGCGCTCAGCGCCGAGCTGCGCCACCGAGGCTACCGCTTCGTCGGCCCAACCACGATGTACGCCCTCATGCAGTCCGCCGGCCTCGTCGACGACCACGTCCAACTCTGCCACCGCGCTCCCCGCGAAACCGCAGTTGTGCGCTTTAAAACGCCCGAATGACGCGCACAACTGCAGTTTCGCGGGGATGGAAGGCGGGTCAGACGACGAGTTCGAGCTCGTTGGGGGCGCCGGGGCGCAGGCGGAACCCGGCCGAGGGCGCCCAATCGAGCAGATCGTCCGCGCAGCCGAAATCCTGCCCGAGCTCGAGGATGGCGCGGGTGAACTCGCCCTTCGACTTCTTGTTGAAGTGGTTGAGCGCACGGGTCTGCCCGCCGGGCGCCTCGGTCACGACCCGAAGGAACAGCGACTCCGCCCGGGCCGGAGCCGCGCCAAGCGCCACGTAGCCCTCCGACCGCAGATCGAGCACGAGACCCTCCGCACCGGCCAGCGCCTTCGTGACCGCGCCACCCCAGTGCTTCTTCAACGGATGCCCGGGCAGCCGGGAATCGTGCGACAAACGGTACGCCGGAACGCCGTCCAGGGCGCCGACCGGCCCGAACAGCGCCGAGTGCACGAGCACGTGCCGCCCGGCGAAGTCCCGCGCCGCCGGCGCGAGCGTCGGCGCATCCAGCGCGTCGTAGAGCACGCCGGTATAGCGGTCGAGCGCGGCCATCGTCGGCGAACTGGCCAGGGCGCGATTGCGGTCTACCTCGGACGCCTGCGTGCGGCCGAGCTTGAGGGCCGCCATCATCGCATCCGGATCCTTCGCCAGCGCACGCAGCGCACGCACAAGTACCCGTCGCGCAGAGTTCAGCGACGGGTACGTGAGTGCGGTGAATTCAAGCGGGCCGCCGTTGCCACCGGAGCGTTTCGTCTCCGACGGCGGAAGCAGTACGAGCAAGGCGGGTTAGACGAGCCCCGCCTGGCGGGCGACGATCGTGACGGTGTCGTTCTCGACCGAGAGGAAGCCGTCGGCCGCCTCCGCCACAACCTTCGAGCCGTCGGCCAGCGTCACGCGAACCTCACCGCTGGCCAGGATCGCGAGCATGGGCTCGTGGCCGGCGAGAATACCGATCTCGCCTTCCGTGGTGCGTGCAACGACCATGGTCGCCTCGCCGGCCCAGACCTGCTGGTCCGCCGAGACAACGCTGACCTTGAGCGGCGCTGCCATGCTTAGCCGTTCTCCTTCTGGATCTGAGCCCACTTCTCTTCGACGTCGCCGATGCCGCCGACGTTGAAGAAGGCCTGCTCGGCCACGTGGTCGAAGTCACCGTTGGAGATCGCGGTGAACGCCTCGATGGTGTCCTTCAGCGGAACCGTGGAGCCCTCGACACCGGTGAACTTCTTCGCCATGTAGGTGTTCTGGGACAGGAACTGCTGGATGCGACGGGCACGCGAAACGGTGACCTTGTCTTCTTCAGAGAGCTCGTCAACACCGAGGATCGCGATGATCTCCTGGAGTTCCTTGTTCTTCTGCAGGATCGCCTTGACGCGAACGGCCGTGTTGTAGTGGTCGGCGCCCAGGTAGCGGGGGTCGAGGATACGGCTGGTCGAGGTGAGCGGGTCAACGGCCGGGTACAGGCCCTTCGACGCGATCTCACGCGACAGCTCGGTCGTCGCGTCGAGGTGCGCGAAGGTCGTTGCCGGCGCCGGGTCGGTGTAGTCGTCGGCGGGGACGTAGATCGCCTGCAGCGAGGTGATCGAGTGTCCACGCGTCGAGGTGATGCGCTCCTGGAGGATGCCCATCTCGTCGGCGAGGTTCGGCTGGTAACCCACGGCGGACGGCATGCGGCCCAGCAGGGTCGACACCTCGGAACCGGCCTGGGTGAAGCGGAAGATGTTGTCGATGAAGAGCAGAACGTCCTGCTTCTCCACGTCGCGGAAGTACTCGGCCATGGTCAGGGCGGAGAGCGCGACGCGCAGACGCGTTCCCGGCGGCTCGTCCATCTGGCCGAACACGAGGGCGGTCTTGTCGAAGACGCCCGCCTCTTCCATCTCGGCGATGAGGTCGTTGCCCTCACGGGTACGCTCGCCGACACCGGCGAACACGGACACTCCACCGTGGTCCTGCGCAACGCGCTGGATCATTTCCTGGATCAGGACGGTCTTGCCGACACCGGCACCACCGAAGAGGCCGATCTTTCCGCCGAGAACGTACGGCGTGAGAAGGTCGATGACCTTGATTCCGGTCTCGAACAGCTGGGTCTTGGACTCCAGCTGGTCGAATGCCGGGGGCTTGCGGTGGATGGGCCAGCGCTCGGTGATCTCGATCTTCTCGCCGGGTGCAGCGTTCAGCACCTCGCCGATGACGTTGAATACCTTGCCCTTGGTGACGTTTCCGACGGGTACCGTGATGGGTCCGCCGGTGTCGCGCACTTCCTGGCCGCGGACGAGTCCGTCGGTCGGCTTCAGGGCGATGGCGCGAACGAGGTCGTCGCCGAGGTGCAGTGCGACCTCGAGCGTGATCTCGGTCGACTCTTCGCCGATCGTGATCGTGGTCTTCAGCGCGTTGTAGATGCCCGGGATCGAATCATGCGGGAACTCGATGTCGACGACGGGGCCAGTGACGCGCGCGATTCGGCCCACAGCGCCTGCTGTGTCCTCCGCGCGAACTGGCGCGCTCATGGTGTCAGTCATAGCTCTCTCTTCTCTGGTTACTTCTTGGCGGATGAGAGCGCATCGGCTCCACCCACGATCTCGGAAATCTGCTGGGTGATCTCGGACTGGCGCGCGTTGTTCGACAACCGCGTGTAGTCCGTGATCAGCTTGTCGGCGTTGTCGCTGGCCGACTTCATGGCCTTCTGGCGGCTCGCGTGCTCTGAAGCTGCCGACTGCAACATGGCGTTGAAGAGGCGGCTCTCGATGTACACGGGCAGGAGCCCGTCGAGCACGGACTCGACATCCGGTTCGAACTCGTACAACGGCAGGATTGTCTGCTCGCCCGGCTCTTCGACGCCTTCGACGACCTCGAGGGGAAGCAATCGCACGACCTCGGGAACCTGGGTGACCATGCTCACGAAGCGGTTGTAGACGATATGGATCTCGTCGACGCCGCCGTCCTCCGAGTCCCGCAGGAAGGATTCGAGCAGGGCGTCGCCGATGTCCTTGGCCGTTTCGAACTGGGGCTGGTCGGTTCCGCCGGTCCAGATCCGCTCGGAGGCGCGGCGGCGGAAGCCGAAGTAGGCCACCGCCTTGCGGCCGACGAGGAAGTAGACGACATCCTTGCCCTGGCTGCGCAGCAGCTCGCTGAGCTCTTCGGCCTCGCGCAGCACCTGGGAGCTGAACGCCCCGGCGAGGCCGCGGTCGGACGCGAAGATGAGCACGGCGGCGCGATCGACCCTGGCCGGCTCGGTCGTGAGCACGTGCTCAACGTTCGAGTACGTGGCCACGGCCGATACGGCGCGCGTGATCGCCCGAGAATACGGGGTGGACGCAGCGACCCTCGCCTGCGCCTTCTGAATGCGCGAGGCGGAGATCAGCTCCATGGCCCGAGTGATCTTCTTGGTCGTCTGGGCAGATTTGATCTTCTGCCGGTAGACCCGAAGTTGCGCTCCCATGTGTCTCCTGTGGTTACTTGTCTGTCAACGGATGATCGTGGCGAAGGCGGGTTAGCGCCTGCGCTTCACGATCTTTTCCTGGTTGACGTCTTCTTCGGCGATGGCTTCGAACTGCTCTTTGCCCACGGAAGCGAGCGGCTTGCCCTCGCCCGTCTGGAACTCGAGCTTGAACTTGTCGATCGAGCTGGTCAGCTCGGCGACGGTGTCATCGGAGAGCACGTTCGTCTCGCGCAGCGTCGACAGCACGGTCGTGTTCCGGGCCAGGAAGTCGAGCAGCTCGCGCTCGAAACGCAGCACGTCTTCGACCGGGACCTCGTCGAGCTTGCCGTTGATGCCGGCCCAGATCGAAACAACCTGGTCCTCGACCGGGTAGGGCGAGTACTGCGGCTGACGGAGGAGCTCGGTGAGTCGGGCACCGCGAGCGAGCTGGCGACGGCTGGCCGCGTCCAGGTCGGACGCGAACATTGCGAAGGCTTCGAGCGAACGGTACTGGGCCAGCTCGAGCTTCAGCGTTCCGGAGACCTTCTTGATCGACTTGACCTGCGCGTCGCCACCGACACGGGACACCGAGATGCCCACGTCGACTGCGGGGCGCTGGTTGGCGTTGAACAGGTCGGACTGCAGGAAGATCTGGCCGTCGGTGATCGAGATCACGTTGGTCGGGATGTACGCCGCGACGTCGTTGGCCTTGGTTTCGATGATCGGCAGGCCGGTCATCGAGCCGGCACCGAGCTCGTCGGAGAGCTTGGCACAACGCTCGAGCAGACGGGAGTGCAGGTAGAACACGTCACCCGGGTAGGCCTCGCGTCCCGGCGGGCGACGCAGCAGCAGCGAAACGGCGCGGTACGCCTCGGCCTGCTTGGACAGGTCGTCGAAGACGATGAGGACGTGCTTGCCGCCGTACATCCAGTGCTGGCCGATGGCCGAGCCGGTGTAGGGCGCGAGGTACTTGAAGCCGGCCGGGTCAGAGGCCGGGGCAGCGACGATGGTGGTGTACTCCATCGCGCCGGCGTCTTCCAGGGCACCCTTCACCGAAGCGATGGTGGAGCCCTTCTGGCCGATGGCGACGTAGATGCAGCGAACCTGCTTGTTCGTGTCGCCGGACTCCCAGTTGGCCTTCTGGTTGATGATCGTGTCGATCGCGATGGCCGTCTTGCCGGTCTGGCGGTCACCGATGATCAGCTGGCGCTGGCCGCGGCCGATCGGGATCATGGCGTCGATGGCCTTGATACCGGTCTGCATCGGCTCGTGCACGGACTTGCGGCTCATGACGCCGGGCGCCTGCAGCTCGAGGGCGCGGCGGCCTTCGGTCGCAATGGCGCCGAGGCCGTCGATCGGGGCGCCGAGCGGGTCGACGACACGGCCGAGGTAGCCGTCGCCGACGGGAACGGAGAGAACTTCGCCGGTGCGGTGCACCTCCATGCCCTCAACGATTCCGCCGAACTCGCCGAGCACGACGACGCCGATCTCATCTTCGTCGAGGTTCTGGGCGAGGCCCAGGGTTCCGTCGGCGAACTTGATGAGCTCGTTGGCCATCACGCCGGGCAGGCCCGAAACGTGGGCAATTCCGTCGCCGGCCGTGGTGACGTAACCCACCTCGGTCGTTGCGGTCTTGTTCGGCTCATAGGACTTGACGAAGTCCTGGAGAGCGTCGCGGATCTCATCCGGGCTGATCGTTAGTTCTGCCATCATCTTCCCTTTTCTGTACTGGGTGTACAGGTCTTGTCATTTTCGAAACGCTGCCGCTTCGAAGTGTCTATGTTCTGGCTGACCGTGGGTCAGCCAGCAAGCTGGAGTCTCAGGTCCTTGAGTCTGGTGGCGATGCTGCCGTCGATCACGTCATCGCCGATCTGAACGCGAACACCGCCGACAAGGCCGGGGTCGACGATCTGGTTGATCGTGAGTTCGCGGCCGTAGCGCGCCGCGAGGCTCTTGTTCAGTCGTTCAAGCTGCGCCGGGGCGAGCTCGGTGGCGGAGGTGACCGTCGCAATCGACGTTCCCGACTGGTCCGCCACAACGGATGCCGCGTGGCGCAGCAACTGGCCGATCCGCCGGCCGCGAGGCTGGCGCACCAGGTGCCGAACGATCGCGAGCGTCTGGGGTGAAACCTTGTCGGCCAGCAGCGCGTTCACCAGGTCGAGCTTGGCGTCGGCGCGGCCGAGCTTGCTCGTGAGGGCAAGTTCGAGTCCGGCATCGGAGGACACCGCGGCGGCGAACGCGAACAGTTCGGCCTCGATCAACACGTTCCTCGGCGCGGAAGCGGCGGTTGCCCGCAGCCCCAGCTCCTCGATGCCGGCCAGCAGGTCATCCTGGCTGGACCAGCGCACCGAAGCCGCTGCCTTCAACAACGCAAGGGCGCTCGGGGTGAGGGCGGAGGAGAACACTCGCTCGACGAGAGCAAGTCGTGCCTTCTCGTCTGACGACGAATCAGCCAGCGCGGAACGCAGCTGGGACGAGTCGCCGACAACTCGACCGGCCGTAAACAGGCTTTCGCCCGTCGCCAGATCGACCGAGCTGCCGAGGGCAGCCAGTGCGTCCCTCGACGAGGCCAAAGCTTCTCTGGTGGCGCTTCCCATTACTTAGCTGCTTTCTCCGAGGCCTCAAGGTCGGCCAGGAAACGGTCGACGATGGCGGCGGCCTTCGCGTCGTCGGTCAGGCTCTCGCCGATGACCCCGGACGCCAGGTCGATGGCCAGCGATCCCACTTCTGAGCGGAGCGACACGACTGCTGCCTGGCGCTCTGCCTCAATCTGGGTCTTGGCACCGGCCGCGATGCGTGCGGCCTCGGTCGACGCCAGCTCCTTGTGCTCTGCCACAATCCGCTGACCGTCGGCGCGAGCCTGGTCACGGATCTGGCCGGCTTCGGAACGTGCGTCGGCGAGCTGGGCCGTGTACTGCTCGAGAGCAGCTTCGGCCTTGCGCTGTGCCTCGTCGGCC
The DNA here is from genome assembly GCF_004403955.1 of Cryobacterium sp. TMT1-2-1. NCBI lineage: Bacteria > Bacillati > Actinomycetota > Actinomycetes > Micrococcales > Microbacteriaceae > Cryobacterium > Cryobacterium sp. TMT1-2-1. The sequence continues at coordinate 25,987 of NZ_SOHC01000061.1, read as the reverse complement.
TTGGCGATGTTGCCTTCGATGGCCTCGGCGCGGTCGTCAAGGAGCTTCTGCATCCTCGGAAGCACGAGCTTCCAGAAGAAGAACAAGATCACCACGAACACGACCGAGGACCAGATGATGTCGTAGATCTCCGGGATGAGCGGATTCTTCTGCTCAGCCTCCGCGGCAGCTGCAATCACTGCGTGAAACATCATGCCTCCTAACTAGGTGTAAAGAGGACTAGACGAAGATGAAGCCGACGGCGATACCGATGAAGGCGAGCGCCTCGGTGAAAGCGATACCGATGTACATCAGGACCTGCAGGCGGCCGGCCAGTTCGGGCTGACGTGCGACACCCTCGATGGTCTTGCCGACGACGATACCGACGCCGATTGCCGGGCCGATGGCTGCGAGGCCGTAACCGACGGTCGCGATGTTGCCGTTGATTGCCGCGAGAACGGTTGTTGCGTCCACGTGTGTTTCCTTCCGTAAGGCGAATAAGGCAGGTGCCGAATTCGTGTTTAGTGTTCCTCAGCCAGCGCGAGCTGGATGTAGACAGCAGTGAGCAGTGCGAAAACGTAGGCCTGCAGAACGGCTACCAGGAGTTCGAACAGCGTGAACGCGAGCCCGAAGGCCAACGTGCCGATGCCGAACGCTTTGAAGCCGCCGTCTGCGGTGAAGAAGAAGAACTGCGTCGCCGCGAAGAAGAGCACCAGGAGCAGGTGGCCGACCACCATGTTCATCAGCAGTCGGAGCGTCAGCGTGATCGGTCGAATCACGAAGGTCGAGATGAACTCGATCGGCGTCACGATGATGTACAGCGCCGGCGGCACGCCGGGCGGGAAGAGTGAGTTGCGGAAGAACTTGCTTGGGCTCTTCTTGACACCGGCGTAAATGAATGCGCCGTAGGCCACGAGGCCCAGGACCAGCGGAGTGCCGATCACGGCCGTGCCCGCGATATTGAGGAACGGGATGACACCGGTGAAGTTCATGAACAGGACCATGAAGAAGATGGTCGTGATCAGGGGCAGGAAGCGCTGCCCGTCCTTCTTGCCGAGCAGGTCCTCGGCGATGTTCACGCGGACGAGGTCCAGGCCCATCTCGACGAGGCTCTGCAAGCGGGTCGGAACGACCTTCATGCGGCGGGTGCCGATCCAGAACACGAGCATCAACACGGCGACCGCGAGGAAACGGATCAGAATGACCCGGTTTATCTCAAACGGGGTGTCCGCGAAGAAGATGGCATCCGGGAAGAATTCGTTGATGGACGGACCGTGAAAAGTTCCGTCGTCAGTGGCAGACGGGACCAGCAGGTTTACAGCGGTTTCTAGCAGCGCTTTCTCCTGTTTCGGGGCGGTGAGCTCGGCTCGCGCAGCGACGGATAAGTGAGAGATTTACGACGCTGTATGAGCAGTGGCAAACCGGGGTGGGTCGCGTCAACTGTAGCAAGAAACGGGCGTGTAACCCAATCGAGAGGCGCGTCCTGGTGCGGTTCAGTCGTCGCTGGGTGCCTTCGGCAGCGTCACGTCGCTCGCGTACGGCATCCGGCTCTTCATCACGACGACCACGTCGACGACCAGCGAGCCGATCACGCCGGCGATGATGCTGAGCAACAGGACCACGGGCTGGATCCACGGCTGGCCGCGCAGCAGGAACATCAGGGCCAAAAAGACCACGAACTTGACGAGCCACCCGCCCATCACGATTCCGAAGAATGCTCCGATGGCCGCCTCAGAGCCGGCGAAGCGGTTGGCGAGCAGGATGCTGCCTGCCGTGATCCCCATGAACACCACGGCCATGACGGTGCCGATCAGGGCGCTGACCACCCCGGAGGCGCCCGCGACGAGTCCCCCGACGATGGCGCCGATCACCATGATGCCCACTGCCAGGAACGCCCCGTAGACGAGGATCCTGCGAAGAACCGGGACTGAGGTCGGCTGGCTGGGATGGGGCGTCGTGCTGGTCATACGGTCTCCTCGAGTTTCTCTGACGCCTCGTCGAGAGGGTCGAGCAGGGCGGTTGCATCGCTGCTTCCGGTCTCACTGGGTGCGAGCTGGCTGGCGGCCTCGACGGCCTTGCGCCGGCTGAGCGGCGCGAGCGTGACAATGGTGCAGGCCAGCAGCGTGATCACCAGGAACATCGTCGCGTACCAGCTGGGCAGCCCGAAGTAGACCGGCAGCACGAAGTAGAGCAGGCTGCCCACGGAGGCCGCGGCCGTCCAGCCATAGAAGATGAGCACGGCGTGCAGCTGCGAGTGCCCCATGTCGAGGAGGCGGTGGTGCAGGTGCTTCCGGTCTGCGCTGAACGGCGATTTGCCGGCGCGCACACGGCGGAAGACGGCCAGCCCGAAGTCCAGCAGAGGGATGATGAGGATCGCGATGGGCAGGATGATCGGTATGAACGCGGGGAAGAGCTGGGAATTGTTAACCGCGGTCGGGTCGATCTGGCCGGTGATCGCGATAGCGGCAGTGGCCATCAGCAGGCCGACGAGCAGGGCGCCGGCGTCTCCCATGAACAGCTTGGCCGGATGCCAGTTGAGCGGCAGGAACCCGACGCAGGCCCCGACCAGGACCGCTGCGATCAGCGAGGCTAGGTTGAAGTAGTTGGTGGGCGAGGTGTCGCGCACGAGCAGGTAGCTGTAGAGGAAGAACACGCCGTTGGCGATCAGGGCGACGCCGGCAACGAGGCCGTCGAGTCCGTCGATGAAATTGATCATGTTCATCACGATCACGATCGCCATCACAGTGATCAGCATGGACATCCACCCGGATCCGACGGTGAGACCGCCGATCGGGAGCGAGTAGATCTGCACACCCTGCCAGGCCACGAGGCCGGCCGCGATGAACTGTCCGGCGAGCTTGGTCATCCAGTCCAGGTCCCACAGGTCGTCGGCCACGCCCAGCAGCACGATCAGCAGAGCGGCGCCGAGGATCGCCAGGATCTTATTGGGTTCGGCGAAGATCAGCCGGAGGGGCGCGAACTGGGAGGCGACCAGGTAGGAGACGCCGAAGGCGACGAGGATGCCGGCGAACATCGCCACTCCGCCGAGCCGCGGGGTGGGGGTGATGTGCACGTCCCGCGACCGGATCTTCGGGTACAGGCGGTAGCGGTGGCTGAGCTTCAGGACCACGATCGACAGCCCGAAGGTGACCGCCGCGGAGACGAGGGCGAGCAGGACGAAAAGAGTCATGGGTCAGCCTGCGCTGGACGCCTCGCCCGCCGGAGCGGGCGCGCCGTCGGGCCGGGCGGGATCGGGCCGGGCTGCAGGGACCTCGGCAGCGGCAGGCTCGGCGGCAGGGACCTCGGCAGCGGCGGGGACCTCGGTCATCGGTGCCGCCTCGGGGGCGAGCGCGTCGCCGATGACGGCCGCAATGGCCTCCCGGGAGATGACGCCGCCGCGCACGATGGTCAGTTTGCCGCCGTTGGTGTCGAAGGCCGTGGCATCCACGATCGTCGACGACGTGTCGCCGGCGCGGTCGCCGATGGGCTCGTAGCCCTCTCCGGCCACTCCCCCGTCTAGGTAGACGGAAACGCTGTTGCCGAGCATTTCCTCGGCTCCCTCGGCGTCGATCGCCGCCGGCAGCCCGCTGCGGTTGGCGGAGGACACGGCGAGCGGGCCCGTCTCGGCGAGCAGCTCCAGCGCAATCTTGTCGCTGGGCATGCGCAGGGCAACGGTTCCCCGGGTCTCGCCGAGGTCCCAGACGAGCGAGGGCTGGGCGTTGAGCACGACGGTCAGGCCGCCGGGCCAGAACTCGGCGACGAGGTCGCGAACCGGCTGCGGAACGTCCTGCGCCAGAGCATCGAGCGTCGGGATGCCGGGGATGAGCACGGGCGGCGGCGACTCGCGGCCGCGACCCTTGGCATCCAGCAGGCGTTGCACTGCGTCGGGGTTGAAGGCGTCGGCGGCGATGCCGTAGACGGTGTCGGTGGGGATGACAACGAGCGCGCCGCGGCCGATCGCCGAGCGTGCCAGTCTCATGCCGGTCAGGAGTTCCGTGTCGACCGAGCAGTCATAGATGCGTGTCATATGCGGTCGATTCTAGTGCAGCCGCTTGACGGCCACTCCCCGCGAACCCGCAGTTGTGCGCGTTATCCGGGCGGAATGACGCGCGCAACTGCAGTTTCGCGGACGGTGGTCAGGGCGCGAGGGCGGTGGTCGCCCGGTCTCGGGTCGTGTAGTCGCGGTGGGTGGCGGGAGCGCGCCAGCCGTCCTGCGCCAGGAGCGCGCGGATCTCGGCGCCCTGCAGCTCCCCGTGCTCGATCACGAGCACCCCGCCTGGCCGCAGCAGGCGCAACGCCGAGCGGGAGACGTGCCGCACGACATCCAGCCCGTCGGCCCCCCCGTACAGGGCGTGGGCCGGGTCGAAGAGGCGCACCTCCGGGTCGCGCGGGATGGCGTCGGCCGGGATGTAGGGCGGGTTCGAGATGACCACGGCCACGGTGCCGTCGAGCTCGGGAAGGGCGTCGGCGAGGTCACCGAACACGAGCGTGGCGTTCGCTGCGCCGACCTGGCTGAAGTTCCGGGTCGTCCAGGGGAATGCCTCCGGCGAGTTCTCCACCGCCCAGATCCGCGCGTTCGGCACCTCGACCGCCAGGGCCAGGGCGATGGCGCCGCTGCCCGTTCCGAGGTCCACACCGATCGGCTCCGGGTCTGGCAGCGACCGGAGGGCGTCAATGGCGAACTGGGCCACCTGCTCGGTCTCGGGCCGGGGCACGAAGACGCCGGGGCCGACCTGCAACTCCAGGGAGCGAAATGGCGCACGTCCGGTGATGTGCTGGAGCGGCTCACGGAGCGCCCGGCGCCGGAGCAGCTCCCGGATGGCGACGGCATCCGTGTCGGCAAGGGGGGTGCCGATGATGGCAAGCGCCTGCACCCGGCCGCGGCTCAGCCCGAGCACATGGCCGATCAGGAGATCGGCGTCGACCTCGGCATCGGCGATCCCGGCGAGGGTCAGCTCCCGGGCCGCGTGCGCGCGCATGGCCTCGACGGTGGGCGGAAGGGGGGAATCAGCTGGCGTCACAGTCACCCCGCCAGTGTCACACACGCGAATGCACAGCGTTCACGCACGCAATGAGCCGTAGGCTGAACGAGATTGTTTACCCCGAGCGAAAGGTGCCCTCCGTGGCGGCGAACATCTACTCAGACATTACCGGAGCCGTCGGCGGCACACCGCTCGTGCGGCTGAACCGGATCACGGAGGGTGCGGCCGCGACCGTGCTCGCGAAGCTCGAGTTCTACAACCCCTCAGGCAGCGTGAAGGACCGCATCGGCATCGCCATCGTCGACGCCGCGGAGGCGTCCGGCGAACTGCTTCCCGGCGGCACCATCGTCGAGAGCACGAGCGGCAACACCGGCATCGCCCTGGCGATGGTCGGAGCTGCCCGCGGCTATCGGGTCATCCTCGCGATGCCCGAGTCGGCGAGCAAGGAGCGCCGCGTGCTGCTCCGCGCCTACGGCGCCGAGCTCGTGCTGACCCCGGGGCCCGACGGCATGCGCGGCGCGGTCGAGAAGGCAAAGGAAATCGTCGCGAGCACCCCCGGCGCGATCATGGCCCGTCAGTTCGACAACCCCGCCAACCCGGCCATCCACAAGGCAACGACGGGCGTGGAGATCTGGAACGACACCGACGGGGCTGTCGACATCCTCGTTGCCGGCATCGGCACCGGCGGCACCATCACCGGCACCGGCCGTCTGCTCAAGGAGCGGAAGCCCGAGGTCGTCGTCATCGGCGTCGAGCCGATCGACTCCCCCATCCTCACCGGCGGCACGCCCGGGCCGCACAAGATCCAGGGCATCGGCGCCAACTTCGTGCCGGCCATCCTCGACCGCACCGTCTACGACTCGGTCACCGACGTGACGCTGGCCGATTCCCTCGCGACCGCGCGCCGGCTCGCGACGGATGAGGGCATCCTGGCCGGCATCTCCGGCGGGGCAGCCGTCTGGGCGGCACTGGAACAGGCAAAACTGCCCGAGAATGCCGGCAAGACCATCGTCGTCATCGTGCCGGGCTTCGGGGAGCGGTACATCTCCACGGTGCTCTACGAGGACTTGCTGGACTAGCGCATGAGACCCATTTCGCGCATCCGTGAGGATGTCGCCATGGCCCGAGCCCATGACCCGGCCGCGCGCAGCGCCAGCGAGGTGTTCCTCACCTACAGCGGGCTGCACGCGGTCTGGGCGTACCGGATTGCGCACAGCTGGTGGGTTGGCGGCCTGCGGTTGCCGGCCAGGATGCTCTCCCAGTTCGCGAGGTTCCTGACCGGCATAGAGATCCACCCCGGTGCGACGATCGGGCGGCGGTTGTTCATCGACCACGGCATGGGCGTCGTCATCGGCGAGACGGCAGAACTCGGCGACGACGTGATGCTCTACCACGCGGTCACCCTGGGCGGCAAGAGCCGACACGGCGTGCAGCGCGGCGCCAAGCGGCATCCGACCCTCGAAGACGGCGTGACGGTCGGCGCCGGGGCGAAGATCCTCGGACCGGTGACGATCGGCGCGTGGAGCACGGTGGGCGCCAACGCCGTCGTCACGAAGGATGCTCCGCCGAAATCCCTGCTCCTCGGGATCCCGGCGACGATACAGCCGGCCTCGGTCGACACGATCGAGACCACACGGGGACTCCACTACTCCGAAGAATAAGACTCGCGAAAACTCAGTTGTGCGCGTTATGAGGGACTCATAACGCGCACAACTGCGTTTTCGCGGGGTGGGTGAGGGGGGACGGGTCAGTCGTGGTCGCCGATTTCGGCGAGGCGGGTCGCCTCGTCGGCGGTGATGCACGACTCGATCACGGCATCCAGGGCGCCGTTCATCACGGTGTCCAGGTTGTACGCCTTGTAGCCCGTGCGGTGGTCGGCGATGCGGTTCTCCGGGAAGTTGTACGTGCGGATGCGCTCCGACCGGTCCATCGTGCGGATCTGGCCCTTGCGAACGAGGGATGCCGCGGCGTCGATCTCTTCCTGCTGACGGGCCAGCACGCGGGCACGCAGAACACGCATGCCGGCTTCCTTGTTCTGGAGCTGGCTCTTCTCGTTCTGCATCGCCACCACGATGCCGGTGGGCAAGTGGGTGATCCGCACGGCGGAGTCGGTCGTGTTGACCGACTGGCCGCCGGGGCCGCTCGACCGGTAGACATCGATCTTGAGGTCGTTCGGGTGAATCTCGACTTCCTCGGGCTCATCCACCTCGGGGAAGACCAGCACGCCGGCCGCCGAGGTGTGGATGCGCCCCTGCGACTCGGTCGCCGGCACCCGCTGCACGCGGTGCACGCCGCCCTCGTACTTCAGGTGCGCCCAGACGCCCTCTGCGGGGTCGCTGGAGTTGCCCTTGATCGCGAGCTGGATGTCCTTGATGCCGCCGAGGTCGCTCGTGGTCTGCTCGATGATCTCGGTTTTCCACCGCTTGGATTCCGCGTAGTGCAAGTACATGCGCAGGAGGTCGGCGGCGAACAGCGCCGATTCGGCGCCGCCCTCCCCCATCTTGATCTCCATGATCACGTCGCGTGCGTCCAGCGGGTCCCGCGGGATCAGCAGGCGCCGCAGCTTCTCGGCTGCGGCCTCCTGCGCCTCAACGAGGTCGGGGATCTCCTCGGCGAAAGACTCGTCTTCGTCCGCGAGTTCGCGGGCGGCATCCAGGTTCTCGCCGATCTCTTTCCACTCGTACCAGGCCGCGATGATGCGGCTCAGTTCGGCATACCGACGGTTGACCTTCTTCGAGCGGGCCGGATTCGCATGCAATTCCGGATCCGCCAACTGGGCCTGCAGCTCGTCGTGCTCAGCCAGCAGGGTCAGGACAGATTCGAACATCAGTGGTCCTTGTCTGACCCGTTCGGGGTCGGCATCGACTTCTGCACCTGCATCAGGAACTCAACGTTGGAGGAGGTCTCCTTGAGGCGGCCGAGGATGACCTCGAGCGCCTGCTGCTGCTCCAGCCCGGCGAGGGCGCGGCGCAGCTTCCAGGTGATCTTGACCTCGTCGGCGCTCATCAGCATCTCCTCGCGGCGGGTGCCGGATGCGTTCACATCGACCGCGGGGAAGATGCGCTTGTCGGCCAGCTGGCGCGACAGGCGAAGCTCCATGTTGCCGGTGCCCTTGAACTCCTCGAAGATGACGTCGTCCATCTTGGAGCCGGTCTCCACGAGCGCCGAGGCGAGGATGGTGAGCGAGCCACCGTTCTCGATGTTGCGTGCGGCGCCGAAGAAACGCTTCGGCGGGTACAGCGCGGATGCGTCGACGCCACCGGAGAGGATCCGGCCCGAGGCCGGGGCCGTCAGGTTGTAAGCGCGTCCGAGGCGGGTGATCGAGTCGAGGAGCACGACCACGTCGTGGCCCAGCTCGACCAGACGCTTGGCGCGCTCGATGGCGAGCTCGGCGACGGTCGTGTGGTCCTCGGCCGGACGGTCGAAGGTGGAGGCGATGACCTCACCCTTGACCGTGCGCTGCATGTCGGTGACCTCTTCCGGACGCTCGTCGACCAGGACGACCATGAGGTGAACCTCGGGGTTGTTCGTGGCGATGGCGTTGGCGATCTGCTGCAGGACGATGGTCTTGCCGGCCTTGGGCGGCGAGACGATCAGGCCGCGCTGGCCCTTACCGATCGGCGCGACCAGGTCGATAATGCGCTGCGTCAGCTTGCCCGGCTCGGTCTCGAGGCGCAGGCGCTCCTGCGGGTAGAGCGGAGTGAGCTTCTGGAACTCGACGCGGTTGGCGGCTTCTTCAACGGTGAGGCCGTTGATCGAGTCGACCTTGACGATCGCGTTGTACTTCTGGCGACCGCTCTGGTCGCCCTCGTGCGGCTGACGGATCGAGCCGACAACGGCGTCACCCTTGCGCAGGTTGTACTTCTTGACCTGGCCGAGTGAAACGTACACGTCGCTGGCACCCGGCAGGTAGCCGGAGGTGCGCACGAAGGCGTAGTTGTCGAGAACGTCGAGGATGCCGGCGACCGGGATCAGCACGTCGTCGTCGCTCAGCTCGGGCTCGAAGTCGTCTCCGGTGCTCGGGCCGCGACGCTTGCGGTCACGGAAGCGGTTGCGGTTGCCACGGCCGCCCAGGTCCTCGTCGGGACCGTTGCGGTCCTGACCCTGACGGTCCTGACCCTGACGGTCCTGACCCTGACGGTCCTGACCCTGACGGTCCTGACCCTGACGGTCCTGACCCTGACGGTCCTGACCCTGCTGACGATCCTGGCCCTGCTGGCGGTCCTGCACCTGCTGGCCCTGCTGGCCCTGCTGACGGTCCTGGCCCTGCTGACGATCCTGGCGGGCGGATGCCTGGCGCTGGTTCTGCTGGCGTCCGCCGTCTTCGGGGCGCTCAACGGCCTGGCCGCGGTCGCCGCCGCGGCTGCGGCTGCGGCTGCGGCCCTGGCGAGGCTGCTCGCCCTGCTCGGACTCGTCGGCTGACTCGGTCGACTCGGCTGACTCGGTCGACTCGGCTGATTCGGTCGGCTCGCCCTGCTCGGACTCTTCGGTCGGCTGGACGCGTTCGGCCTGCTCGGTCGGCTCAGCGGACCGGGCCTGCTGCTCTTCCTGGTTCCGGGCGTCGATGCTCTCGCGAGCATCGATGCTGTTGCGTGCGCCGCCGCGGCCCCGACGGGCGTTCCGGCCGGAGCCGGCGGTGGCCTCGGTTGCAACCTCGGTGGTTGCCTCGGCTTCAGGCGCGGCCTCGGTGGGCGCTGCCGGAGCAGCCTCGGCCTCGAGCGTCGCGGCGGCGGCCGCGATAACGGTGGCCGAGCTGGCGCGCTTGCGGGCCTGGCGAACCGGCTTCTCGACCGCAACGGGCGGCTGCGCCGCATCGGTGTCGGTGGAGCCGGCGTAGGTCGCCGGTGCGGCGGTCTTGCGGGAGTTGGCGGCGGGCGCATCCGGAAGGATGATGCCGAAGTCGAGGGCACCGTCAGCGCTGACGTGTGCGCCGGCCGGCGCGGCGGTCGCCGTGGTGACGCGACGAGAGGCGCGCTTGCGCGGCGCCTCGGTGACGGCCGGGACAGCGACGTCGGTCACTGCTTCGGCAACTGCTTCGGCGCTCACGGGAGCGGCGGAGCCGGCGTTCCTGGACTGGATCTCGGAAATTGCTTCCACGAGTTCTCCTTTACGAAGCTTCGAGGCACCCGGGAGGCCCAGCTCGCCGGCCAGAGCCTGGAGCTCGGCGACGCGAAGGGTGTTGAGGTGGGCTGTGCCCGCACCGGAGGTGCGGAGGTTGACATCGGTCACGAAGGGGGTTCCTTTCGCCTGGTGCTCGATGAGCTGAACCAGGAGACATGTTGCAGCGACTGACGCGCTGCGGGTGAACCAATCCGAAGATGGAAAGGATTGGTGTAAACCACACAGCCACGCACGGAAGACGCGATAGCAGTGAGTTACAGGGAATACACCGGAGAACAGATCCGCACGTTACGCGGTTTCTATCGGGTGCAGTTCGACTCTAACACTCCACCCCGGCACGCCGACGAATCCGCGCACGACACGCGGCCCCCAATCCGAGTGTGGCGGCCGCGGAGGCCGGCGGCCTACGTCTGCGTGCGGGTGACCGTCGCGCCCTGGGAGTCCACGGCCAGCATGAGCGCCTGCCACGGGGTCTCCGAGCGCGCGGCGACGAGGTCGGCCGCCACGAGTCGCTGGCCTGGATCGCTGGCGAGCACGAGCACGGATGGCCCGGCACCGGAGACGACGGCGGCGAACCCGTGCTCGCGCAGCAGCGTGATCAACCGGTCGGTTTCGGGCATCGCGGCGGCGCGGTAACGCTGGTGGAGCTTGTCTTCCGTGCCCGCGAGGAGCAGTTCGGGGCTCTGGATCAGCGCGGCGATGAGCAGCGCCGACCGGGACACGTTGAAGACGGCGTCCTCGTGGGGAACCGACTCGGGCTGGAGGCTCCGGGCGAGCGCGGTCGACATGGCGTGCTCCGGCACGAGGACCAGGGGCTTCACCCCGCGGTGCACGATGAGCTTCTTGTGCCGCGGACCCTCCGGCGTCACCCAGGCGATCGTGAGGCCGCCGAACAGGGCGGGCGCGACATTGTCCGGGTGGCCTTCGAGCTCGGTCGCCAGGGACAGGAGCGCCTCGGCGTCGATGTCGACGATGCCCTCGAGCAGCCCCTTCGCAGCCACGATGCCCGACACGATGGCCGCACCCGACGATCCGAGGCCCCGTCCGTGCGGGATCACGTTGTGGGCGACCAGCTTCAGGCCGGGCAGGTCCTGGCCGTACGCGGCGAAGGTGTGCGCGATGGCCCGGACGACGAGGTTGGTTTCGTCGGTGGGGACTTCACCCTCGCCGACGCCGTGTACCTCGACGAGCACGCCGGGGGTGTCCACGACGGTGACGTCGAGGTGGTCGTAGAGGGCCAGGGCCAGGCCGAGGGTGTCGAACCCCGGGCCCAGGTTGGCCGTGGTCGCCGGCACCTGCACGGTGACCGCACGGCCGGACAGGACCGGCCGGCCGGCCAGTGCGCTGGTCGTGGTCATGCCTTCGCCAGGCCCAGCACGGAGGCGATTTCGGCCGTGTCGACGGGCACGATCGTCGGCTTCACGTCGGAGCCGTCGGGGGTGCGCAGGGCCCACTGGGGGTCTTTCAGGCCGTGGCCGGTGACCGTGAGCACCACGGTGGAGCCGGCCGGGATGTGCCCGGACTCGGCACGTTCGAGCAGTCCGGCGACGCTGATCGCGGAGGCCGGCTCGACGAAAATGCCGACCTCGGCCGAGAGGATGCGCTGGGCCTCGAGGATCTTCTCATCGGTGATGGCGCCGAAGTATCCGTTGCTCTCCTCGCGGGCGTTGATCGCCAGCTCCCACGACGCCGGGTTGCCGATGCGGATGGCGCTGGCGATGGTCTCGGGGTGCTCGACCCGGTGGCCGAGCACGAGCGGGGCGCTGCCCGCGGCCTGGAAGCCGAACATCCGCGGCAGCTTCGTGGTCGCACCGCGCACGAGCTCTTCGCTGTAGCCGCGGTAGTAGGCGGTGTAGTTGCCGGCGTTGCCGACCGGGACGAAGTGGAAGTCGGGGGCGTCCCCGAGCACCTCGACCACCTCGAACGCGGCGGTCTTCTGGCCCTCGATGCGGTCGGGGTTGACGGAGTTCACGAGGTGCACCGGGTAGTTGGTCGCGAGCTCGCGCGCGATGTCGAGGCAGTCGTCGAAGTTGCCCTGCACCTGGAGCAGCTGGGCGTTGTGGGCGATCGCCTGGCTGAGCTTGCCCATGGCGATCTTGCCTTCGGGCACCAGCACGACCGCGGTCAGCCCGGCGTGGGTCGCGTAGGCGGCGGCCGAGGCCGAGGTGTTGCCGGTCGATGCGCAGATGACGGCCTTGGCGCCGGCCTCGACGGCCTTCGAGATGGCCATGGTCATGCCGCGGTCCTTGAACGACCCGGTCGGGTTCATGCCTTCGTACTTGACCCAGACCTTCGCACCCGTGCGAGCGGAGAGGGCCGCGGCCGGGATGAGCGGGGTTCCGCCTTCGCCGAGGGTGACGATCGGCGTGGCATCCGTGATGTTCAGGCGGTCCGCGTACTCGTGGAGCACGCCGCGCCACTGCCTCGACACGGGCCGGCGGGACTTGTCTTCGCTGGACATCAGACTCCTTCAACTCTCAAAACGGATGCGACCTGGGTGACAACGGGGTTGGCCGCCAGGTCATTGACGGTCGCGGCGAGCGCGGCCTCGGTGGCCTCGTGAGTTCCAATCACAAGGGTAGCCGTGGACGAAACGGGCGCGTGGCTGGCGGTTCCCGGCTGCGCGGGAGTCATCGACTGCTCCACGAGCGCGAGCGAAACATGGTGGTCGGCGAACACGCTCGCGATGGTGGCGAGCACGCCGGGCTCGTCGGCGACCTCGAGGGTGACCGCGTAGCGCGTGGTCACGCTGCCGATGTCGAAGACGGGAAGGTCGGCGTGGCTGGACGCCGCGAACCCGGGCCCGCCGGCGACGTGCCGCCTGGCGAGCGACACGAGGTCGCCGAGCACCGCGGATGCCGTCTCCACTCCCCCGGCGCCGGCGCCGTAGAACATCAGGCTGCCGGCGGCTTCCGCCTCGACGAAGACGGCGTTGTTGGCGCCGTGCACCGCGGCGAGCGGGTGGCTGCGGGGCACCATGGCCGGGTAGACCCTGGCCGACACCCCGGCGCGGCCCTCTTCGTCGACGAGCCGCTCGCAGATCGCGAGCAGCTTGACGACGTAGCCCGCCTTCCGGGCCGATTCGATCTGTTCCGGCGTGACCGACGTGATGCCCTCGCGGTACACGGATGCGAGGGGGACGGTGGTGTGGAAGGCCAGGCTGGCGAGGATCGCGGCCTTCTGCGCCGCGTCGTAGCCGCCGATGTCCGCGGTCGGGTCTGCTTCGGCGTAGCCGAGCTCGGTGGCGACGGCGAGGGCTTCCTCGAGGGTGTCGCCGGCGACATCCATCCGGTCGAGGATGAAGTTCGTGGTGCCGTTGACGATGCCGAGGATGCGGTTGACCTGGTCGCCGGCCAGGCTGTCGCGCAGCGGGCGCACGATGGGGATGGCGCCGGCGACGGCAGCCTCGTAGTTGAGTTGGGCGCCGACGTGGTCGGCGGCCTCGAACAGTTCCGGGCCGTGGGCGGCGAGCAGCGCCTTGTTGGCGGTGACGACATCCGCGCCGGAGTTGATCGCCATCAGGATGTAGCTGCGGGCCGGCTCGAGGCCGCCGATCAGCTCGATCACCACGTCCGCGCCGAGGATGAGGGATTCGGCATCCGTCGTGAACAGCTCCTGCGGCAGGTCGACCGTGCGCTCGGCGTTGACGTCGCGCACCAGGATGCCGACGAGGTCGAGCCCGGCGCCCACCCGGTTCGCGAGTTCCTCCTTCTGCTCGAGCAGCAGTCGCGCCACCTGGGCGCCGACGGAGCCGCCGCCGAGCAGGGCAACACGCAGGTTGCGGTATTCGATCATCGGAGAACGTCCTTCTGTTCGGTGGTCGAGCCTGTCGAGACCCCCGTGTCGCGCGCCAGCAGGTCCGCGATGCTCTCGCCGCGCACGAGCACGCGCGCGGCGCCGTCCCGCACGGCGACGACCGGGGCCCGGCCCTGGAAGTTGTAGTTGTTCGACAGCGACCAGCAGTATGCCCCGGTCGCCGGCACCGCGAGCAGGTCGCCCGGTGCCACGTCGGCTGGCAAGTAGTCGGCGTCCACGACGATGTCGCCGCTTTCGCAGTGCTTGCCGGCGATGCGCACGAGCGCCGGAGCGGCGCCCGACACGCGATCGGCGATCCGCACCGAGTAGTCGGCTCCGTACAGCGCCGGGCGGGCGTTGTCGCTCATCCCGCCGTCAATGCTCACGTAGAGCCGGGTTCCCCCGGCCACCTCGACCGGTTTGATCGTGCCCACCTCGTACAGGGTGACCCCGGCCGGGCCGATGATGGCTCGCCCGGGTTCGAAGGCGATCGCGGGAATCGGGATGCCGCGGCGCCGGCACTCGACGGACACGATGTCGGCCAGCCCGGCGGCGAGTTCGCGGATGGGGGTGGGCGCGTCGGCGGTCGTGTAGGCGATGCCGAATCCGCCGCCCAGGTTGAGTTCGGGAACGGGTCCGTCGGCGAGGAGGCCGGCATGCACGGCGAGGAGCCGGGCGGCCGACTCGGCGAACCCGTCCACGCCGAAGATCTGCGAGCCGATGTGGCAGTGCAGGCCGAGGAAGCGGAGGCTCTGTTCTGCGCGGATGGCGGCGACCAGGCGAGGCGCATCCTCGAGCACGACGCCGAACTTCTGGTCTTCGTGCGCCGTCGCGAGGAATTCGTGGGTGTGGGCGTGCACCCCGCTGTTGACCCGCAGGCGCACGGCCTGCACCGTGCCATGGCGCGCGGCGGCTGCGGCGACACGGTCGATTTCGATCGGACTGTCGATGATGATCGTTCCCACGCCCACTCGGGTGGCCTCGTCGATTTCGGCGAGCGACTTGTTGTTGCCGTGGAAGCCAAGCCTGGCCGGGTCGACGCCTGCTGCCAGGGCGACGGCGAGCTCGCCGCCGGTGCAGATGTCGATGTTGAGCCCCTCGGCCACCATCCAGCGGGCGACCTCGGTCGACAGGAAGGCCTTGCCGGCGTAGTACACCCGCGCCGAGGTGCCGATGCGCGCGAACTCGGCCTCGAAGGCCGTGCGGAGTGCGGCCGCGCGGGTGCGGGCATCCGTTTCGTCAATGACGTACAGCGGCGTGCCGAACTCGGCGGCCAGTGCGGAGGCGGTCACACCGCCGATCACCAGCTCACCATCGGCGTTGCGCGTCGTCGTCGACGGCCAGAGTCCCTCGGCGAGGTCGTTGGCGTCGCCGGGCAGGCTGAGCCAGTCGGGGGCGAGCGGATTGGTGGCCACGAGTGAAAACCTCATTGCAAATCGAGTGTGTGTCTCACTCGGCGGCGAGCGAACCCGGATTGGTCCCTGGAGCCAGGGAGGAGAAGTCGCCGTCAACGGTGGGGGCGAGTTACCGCAGATTCTAGCGAACGCGTGGTGTGCGTGCCGAATCAGCCGGCCGAGCAGGAGCCCAGGGTGGTGAGCGACTGCCGGGTGAGCATCAGCGTGCTCGACTCCAGCTTAATGCGTGCGCGCTCGGGTGTGACGTCCACGCCCGCCAGTGTTACGCCGTCGGGCAGGTACTGGGCGATGCAGATGGAGAGAGGCTCCTGGCCGAGGATGAGCGGGATGACGCCGCTCACGTCAACGCTGCCGGCGTCGCTCGTGAGGTCGGCGCCCGTCGGGGTGAAGAGCAGGCTGTCCGCCGAGGTGCTCGGGGTTGCCGTGGCCTCGTAGCCGATCTCGAAACCGAACACGGGGAACGTGCCGGAATAGCTCACCTCACCCGTGCCGAGGGTGAGTTCGGCGTCGCCGGTCTCTCCGCCGGCGGCGAGGAGGGTGTTGAGCGACTCCTGCCCCAGGTCGACGGTGCCCGTCACGTCGCGGACGGGCTTCGTCCGGTCCACCGGTACGCCGCTCGCCACCACGTGCACGGCCGCCGGAACGCCGTCCAGGGCGAACGTCGGGGCATCCAGCTCGACCCGGTCGAAGCCCCCTGCGAGGTACTGGGCAATCACCGAGGCGCCGCCGATCGACACATCGACGTCGCCCGTCGCTCCCTCGGGGAGGTTGGCTGTGATCTCGGCCTTGACGCGGTCTTCGGCCAGGGCACGCAGGCCCGAGTCGACGATGAAGAACGCGACCACGAGCCCGACCACCAGGACGACGGAGATGACGAGCGCGCCGATCCCCCGGCGTTTGCCGGCCATCGCTACATCCGCTCCGGCGCCGATACGCCAAGCAGGCCGAGGCCGTTGCGGATGACCTGGCCAGTGGCGTCGTTGAGCCAGAGCCGGGTGCGGTGCAGGTCGGTCACGGGCTCGTCGCCCAGCGGGATGACGCGGCAGTTGTCGTACCAACGGTGGTAATAGCCGGCGAGCTCTTCGATGTAGCGGGCGATTCGGTGCGGCTCGCGCAGCTCCGCGGCCAGCGCGACGATGCGCGGGTACTCCTGCAGCACGCCGAGCAGCGCGGACTCGGAGTCGTGGGTGAGCAGTTCCGGCGCGAACGCCGTGCGCTCCACCCCGGAGGTTGCCGCGTTGCGGGCGACCGAACGGGTGCGGGCGTGCGCGTATTGAACGTAGAAGACCGGGTTGTCGTTGGTGCGCTTGCCCCACTGGTCGAGGTCGATGTCGACCTGCGAGTCGCTGCTGGAGCGCACGAGCGCGTACCGCCCGGCATCCACGCCGACGGCGTCGACGAGGTCGTCGAGGGTGACGATGGTTCCGGCGCGCTTGCTCATCCGCACCGGCTCGCCCTCGCGGACGAGGTTGACCATCTGACCGATCAGGATCTCGTGGTGTTGCCCCGGGATGTCGCCGAATGCCTCGGTCATGGCCATCAGACGGCCGACATAGCCGTGGTGGTCGGCGCCGAGCATGACCAGGTTCTGGTCGAAGCCGCGCTCGCGCTTGTCGAGGTAGTAGCCGAGGTCGCCGGAGATGTACGCCGGCTCGCCGCTCGAGCGGATGATCACACGGTCGCGGTCGTCGCCGAACGTGGTCGTGCGCAGCCAGATGGCACCCTCGGACTCGAAGATATGGCCCTGCTCGCGCAGGCGTTCGATCGCGCGCTCGACCGCACCGGACTCGTGCAGGGAATCCTCGTGGAAGAAGACGTCGAAGTCGACGCCGAAGCTGTGCAGCTTGTCCTTGATCTCGGTGAACATGAGATCAACGCCGATCGATCGGAAGACCTCCTGCTGCTCGTCGCGCGGCAGCGCGGCGAGGTCGCCTTCGTAGAGTTCGACCACCTTGTTGGCGATGTCGGAGATGTACGCACCGCCGTAGCCGTCCTCCGGCGTGGGCTCCCCCAGGTAGCTGGCGAGCACGCTGCGGGCGAAACGGTCGATCTGCGAACCGTGGTCGTTGAAGTAGTACTCGCGCGTGACATCCGCGCCCTCCGCCTTGAGCACCCGGGCGAGGCTGTCACCGACGGCGGCCCACCGGACGCCGCCCATGTGGATCGGACCGGTCGGGTTGGCCGAGACGAACTCGAGGTTGATCTTGATGCCGGCATAGGTGGATCCCGTGCCGTAGTTTTCGCCGGCGTCGACGATCGTCTTCGCGAGCGCTCCGGCTGCCGCCGCTTCCAGGCGGATGTTGATGAAGCCGGGGCCGGCCACCTCGACGGAGGCCACGCCGGGGATCTGCTCCAGCCCGGCGGCCAGTTCGCCGGCGATTTCGCGCGGGTTGGCGCCGAGGGCCTTGGCGATCTTCATCGAGATGCTGGACGCCCAGTCGCCGTGGTCGCGGTTCCTGGGCCGTTCGAGGGTGACGTCGGCGACGGTCAGTCCCAGGTCAGCGCTCGCGCTGCCGGCCTCCCGACGACGCTCGATCAGGCGCAGGACGAGGTCGAACAGGGATTGAGAAAGTTCAGCAGGGGTCACGGCGTTCAATCCTACCGGCCGCCCCTGTTGGTAGGGTCAACCCGTGACCCTCTCCCCTGCTCTCGCTTCCATCCGCGCCCGCCGTGTTCGCTCCGGCGCCGCCCTGGCCGCCGGCGCCCTCGCGCTCATCGTTCTCGCGGGCTGCGCGCCCAGCGCCGAACCGGCCCCGAGCGCTTCGGCGACGGCCGAAGCGACCGCCGCGCCGGCCGCCAGCACCGAGCCGACGCCCACCCCCGCGGAGGACCCGGCCACCGCGGTCGGGCTCGGCTGCGACGAGGTTCTCACCCCGGATGACGTCTACGCTTTCAACCCGAACTTCGGAGCGGCCCCGGACTACAAGCCGGCCGACGGCAGTGCCGCGTCGGTCGCGGTCTCCCAGAAGGGAGTCGCCTGCAGCTGGCTCAACCAGACCAGCGGCGACGTGATCGAAATATCCATCGCCCAGCCCAACGACTCCACGTTGACCGACCTCAAGAACCAGGCCGTGTCGGCGAGCACCCCGGTGCCGACGTACGGCACCGGCGTTGACGTCGAGGGATACTTCACGGCGACCGGCGGCAAGGGCGAAGCCCAGTTCTTCACCGGCAAGTACTGGGTCGTCGCAAGCTCGGTCGAGTTCGGCGAGCCCGGCGACGCCGAGCCGCTGATCGCCGCCGCGGTCTCGCACCTGCCCTAGACTCCGGGCGCCTGCGTGCGGTCAGGACGCCCGCAGATGCTGGTAACGTAGTAGCGAACCTGGCCCCCATAGCTCAGGGGATAGAGCACTGCCCTCCGGAGGCAGGGGCGGCAGTTCGAATCTGCCTGGGGGCACCGGTGTCACGTGACAGGCCAGTTCGGACTTTTGCCACCTAGTTCGGACAAACCGGACGCCAAGCTCGTTGAGAGCCATGCCGCTGTCTTGCGCAGCCGTAACGCGAATGCGGGCCTCACCCTGTTGCGGTTGACGCACCTGAGCGAGATTTCTCTACGGACAGGTCAAACGCGACAATTCTGCATGGGCGGGCGGTGCTTATCCAGTCTCCGCGGGTCCGTTCCCGTTGGAGGTCCCGCAAACGCGTCGTCGTCCCTCAGGAAGAGTCGTTCAGCATGAGCTCCCGATCACCGCAACCGGACGGGCTTCGCCGCACCGTTGTCTATGCTTCTCGCACAACACCTGTACCAACAGGCCGATACACGTGCTAACGTCTGTGTCACTTACTTGACACACGAAAGGTTGCGGCCGTGCTCCACTTCGCTCTATTGTTCCCGCTTGTCGTCGTCGTCGCCATGATCGCGCTGGCGGTGGCCAGACGCGGCCCTTTCCGGGCCCTCCATATCTCTTCAGCCGCCGCCGCTTCGGCGGAAGCTACGAACCGTCGGCTGCGGCTGCGGCTGCGTAACGTGGGCGCTATCGCAGCGACCGTGGCTTGCGCCACGTTGCTCACCGTCGCGGGCCTTATCGGCTCGATTACGACGGAACGCCAGGAGCCCCTGGACGCCCTTCACCTGCTCCTGCTCACTCCGATCCTGACGGCCGTCACGGCAGTCGCGTTCTTCGCCTTCCTGCCGGCGTTCCCGGAGGAATCGGCGTCGAGAACGGCGGACCTGACTCGGCGGACCCCGCTCACGTTCGGCCCTCGCTCGGTGTTCGTGGCGCCTGTCGCTGCCGCGGCGCTCCTGGCATTTCTCATTGTGCTGCTCGGGGCTGTGGCCGACCCGGATGGGCGCATGCTCAGCTACTCACCCGACGTCGCAAAAATGGGTGGCGGAGGTGGCACGTTCCCCGGCCTTGTCTACGGCATTCCCCTCCTCGTCGGGATGGTGCTTCTGGCTGGCGTCCTCATCGTTGCACTCAAGCGCATCGCTTCAGCACCTCGTCCCACGGACGCGTCACTTCGCGAGGCCGATTCGACCGTGCGGCTCCTCGGAATCCGCGTGGTCACGAAAACCGCGACATCCGCCCTGCTGGTGACAGCGGGGTCACTCTGTATTCTCGCCGGGAACACGGCGGAATCCATCAACCGCGGCACCAGTGTCGACGGCCGCGGCAACCCGATTCCGGCGGATGCAACAATGCAAGCCATCGGGACCCTCGGCACCATCGCGCTGTGGTTGGGCGTTGCGCTCGTGGCTGCCGCCATCGCCTTCGTCGTAGGCGCGATCGGAGATGCTACGCGCAAGCCATTCGAGATCGCTCCCGTCGCCGAAGTGCTGGCATGATCACGATCGACGAGTCCGACCCGACCCCGCCTTTCGGGCAGATTCGCAGACAGCTCGCCGACGAAATCCGCGTGGGCAACCTTGCGCCAGGACACAAGCTACCCTCGGTGCGCCAACTCGCCGGCGACCTGAGGCTTGCGGCGGGAACCGTCGCGCGGGCCTACTCCGAACTCGAGGCAGACGGGCTGCTGGAATCGAACCGAACGGGCACGAGAGTCAAACAGATCGACGCTTTTCCTACCCAGGCCCGCGAAGCGGCCCGCGCCTACATCGCTTCGCTTAACGGCCTGACCCTGGAGGACGCCATCCGTGCCGTACGAGCGGAGTGGAAAACGACCGAGGAAGCCGCGACCCGCTAGGTGGGGCCGTCGGTGGCGGCGGCGCCGGTGAGGCACCTGGTGAATCCATTCCGCCCGGCCGCCCTTGCGGGTACCATTCCGTGCATCGCTCAACCGTGACCGGCTCGCCATAACTGCCAGCGCGGGGCTACCCAAGAGGAGTGCACCATGCGTGCAACCCGCGAACACAACAGCGGTTCCGCGCCGGCGAAGACCGCGGTTACGAACACCAATCGGGCAGCGTTGCGGGCAGGCGGAATGGCGGTTGTCATTGCCGGGCTCGGAGGCATCACGTGGTTTACGCTCGAGCTCCTGCCGCCGGTTCTCGGCTTCGACGACACCGACAACCCCGCAGTGAGCCTCGATTATCTGCGCCAGTATCCGCAGTTTTACCCACTTGCCGGGGTCGTACTTTTCATCATGGCGGTCGCGTTCGTCGTGGCGAGCTTCGCCGTCTCAGATGCGCTTGCACCACGCACTAGCAGTATCACTCGCCGAAGCCTGAGCGCGCTCGGTCTCATGTCGGCTGCATTTCTATTCATGCACGGCGTCTTGCGCGAGTCGCTGGGGCCGTTGCTCTACATCGACGGAATGAACAGCGGATGGGGCGAGTCCGCCTACCTCACCCTTCAGATGCTGGGAACCCATGGTTTCGCCCAAGCGAGCCTCCTTACGCTCTGTGTCTGGGCCGTGGGTATCAGTGTCGCCGGGGCACGCTCCCACGCCCTGCCGATCTGGTTATGCGTCCTGGGAGTCGTCACCGGCCTCCGGCTCGTGATGCTCATCACTGGTCCACTCCTGACGGCAGCAAGTATCGACTTGCCCGCGTTTCTCTGGCTTGGCTCCATGGCCCTGATCCCACTGGGAATGCTTTGGTGGCTTGCGCTCGGCGTTGTGCTGCTGGTCAAGTCCAGGCGGAATCTGCGGCAGTAGACGTCCCGCTTTCGCGGCACCCTCGCAACGGCCAGGCGCCGTCCGCCTCCTAACCGTGGATCACGCAAGCCGCTTCGGCCCCGCCTGACCGGCATGTGGGCAGCCCCCTGCCAGACTGGCGCGGTGGGGACTTTACTAACGGCCGGCGGTCTCGCCCTTGCCTTCTCGCTTTTTCTGACACCGCTGTTTGTCCGTTTGTTCAAGCGGCTCGAACTCGGCCAGTTCGTCCGCGATGACGGTCCCAAGTTGCATCACACCAAGCGTGGAACGCCCTCAATGGGCGGCATTGTCATCCTCCTGGCGACGCTGTTCGGATTCTTCGTCTCGGCGATCGTCAACGGCGGCGAGGGCATCTCGGCATCCTCACTGCTCGTACTTTTCATGTACATAGGCATGGCTTGCGTTGGTTTCGTCGACGACTTCCTCAAAGTGCATCACCAACGCAGCCTCGGGCTCGGCGGGTGGGCCAAGATCGCAGGACAGACGGTGGTCGCGTCCGCCTTCGGTCTGCTCGCCCTTCAAGTCCCGACCACGGGTGGTCACGCTCCGGCATCGATGACCATCTCGGCCTTCCGCGACATTCCCGCGCTCGACCTCGCTCGAATCGCGACCGCCGTACCCGCGGTCGGGATCATCGCCTACCTGATCTGGATCAACTTCCTTGCAACGGCCACAACCAACGGGGTGAACCTTGCGGACGGCCTCGACGGGCTCGCGACCGGGGCATCCATCCTCGCGGTCGGCTCGTATATGCTCATCGGTTTCTGGCAGTTCAACCAGTCCTGCTTCAGCCCCACCATCAACCCGGACGATTTGGACAAATGCTACACAACGAACGATCCGTTATCGCTGGCGATCGTCGCAGCGGCGATCTGCGGTGCTCTCATCGGATTCCTGTGGTGGAACACCAGTCCAGCCAAGATCATCATGGGCGACACCGGCTCGCTGGGTCTCGGCGGGGCACTTTGCGCCCTTGCCATTGAGACCCACACCGAACTGCTCCTCATTCTGATCGGGGGCCTGTTCGTCATCGAAGCCGGCTCGGTCATCATCCAGCGCGCGTACTTCAAAGCCACGCACGGCAAGCGCATCTTTCCCATGACCCCGATCCACCACAGCTTCGAGTTGATGGGATGGGGAGAGGTAACCATCGTCGTGCGGTTCTGGATCATTGCCGGTGTGCTCATCGCGGTTGGGGTAGGCACGTTCTACTTCGAGTGGTTGAGCTAGCTGCGACTTGGCCGACGCGAGGAGAAAGCCCTCTGGATGATCGCCGTCGTATTCGCGCCTCTTCTTGGTGCGCTCGTCTGGTACTTCGCCGGACCACACCTAATCGGCCTTCGACTCATTCGCCAGGTTCTTTGCTGCGGGATGGGCTCGGATGAGCGTCGCCCTATGATCTGGTCATGGGGATGCTCGTAAACGAAGCCACGGTGGAAGATTCAGCCGGCATCGCGCACGTCAACGTCGCATCCTGGCGGCATGCCTATGCCCACCTTCTTTCGCCCGGTTTTCTCGCGAGCATTTCTGAGGAAGACATCGCCAGCAATTTCCGGCGCGGCCTCGAACGCGGCCGCTCGATCTGGGTTGGAAGGGTCGACGATCAGATCGTTGGATTCGCTATGGCAGCCACTCCGCGCGAACCGAACCCGCCGCGAGACTTGGAACTTGGCCTGATTTACGTCTTGCCAGCCCATTACGGGAACGGGTTGGCCCAGGCTCTCCTCGATGCTGCGATCGGGAGCGCCCCGTGCATGCTGGGTCGCCTCGGACAACCCGCGGGCACACGCCTTCTATCGTCGCAACGGGTTCAGCCTCGACGGTGCGACGAAGATCGAAGCGCAATGGGAGAGCATGCAAGCGTCCCTAATGATCCGCTGAGCGTTCGGCTTACCGGCATAGCCTCTGTGCCGAACTGCTGGCCGCTGATCGCCGCGGTGCCGACGTCATGGGATGCTGAATGGTGACTGAAGATCCCGCCCTGAAAATAGTAAGGAGCCCTGAATCGTGATCCAACTACCCTCGATCGATGATCGCACCGCGCTGATCGTCGTTGACGCTCAGCAGGGATTTGACCAAGCCGACTGGTGGGGACCCCGAAACAACGCTGACTGTGATCAGAACATCGCAGCGTTAGTGAACGAGTGGCACAGGCTTTCGCGACCGGTCGTCTTCGTGCAGCACAATTCCTCCAATCCGCTCTCCCCGCTGCACCCCAGCAATCCCGGCCATGCATTGAAAAGTTATATGTCCGGCACCGCGGATCTATTGGTCCAAAAGACTGTCAACTCAAGTTTTCACGGCACACCCGATCTTGACTCCTGGCTTCGAGAAAACGCCATCTCTACTATCGTGATCTGCGGCATCACCACCAACCACTGCTGCGAAACAACAGCACGCATTGGCGGAAACCGGGGATACACCGTCTACTTTGCGGTAGATGCCACTCACACATTCGACAGGGCAGACCTCGAAGGCGGCGTAATCAGCGCGGCGGAACTTTCCCGAATAACCGCGATCAATCTCCACGACGAGTTCGCCACCGTCGTCCTCTCGCACGAACTTCTCAACCACTAAAAACGTCCCGCATGGGGTTGGTTGCCCGGCCGTGGATTGGCGATCTAGAGATTGACTAGTTGTGTGAGCTTCTCGGCTGCGCCGGTGATGCTGCCGATTCCGGAGAGGGTGAAGATGCCAGCCACGCCCCAAAACCAGTAGCGGTCGCTCCGACCCGCTTTCATCCGGTTGAACGCCAGCCACCAAGCCGCCACCGTAGCCAAGGTGGAGGCGATTACAGTGCCGAACGCCATCCGTACATAGTCTGCTGCGTCTGGTGCATCCCAGGAATTGGTGGCGATCACGATACCGAACGGCACGATGATCATCCCCACGAATCCGATGAGCACCGGGGACACAGTGCGTCGTTTCCGAGCACTCGTCTGAGTTGTCATGCGGTGAGTCTCGCAGGTCTTGCCCCTTGAATCGATGGAATCGCTCCAGCGATCCGCAAAGGGTTCCCGGCTGGCACGTCAGCCCCTCTACGGCTCGAAGTCCTAGCGGCGGAATCTGTGCTCAGCGGAGGCCAGCTTGCGGGCGGCCCTATTTTCCGTCGCGGACACTACGTGCGAAGTTGCGGACGTGTGTTCCCAGCGCTTCGAGGCGTCGCTGTCGCGCTGCCTCCACGTCAAAGCCGATGTAGGCGACCGGGGGGAGCTTGCGCACGTTTGCAGAGCATTCGAAGCCGGCGCATACGAGAGTGCCGACCGTGTCTCCGTTGCGCCCTGCCTGGCCGGCCCGCTTGATGCTGAAGAACACCACGTCGTTCG
This sequence comes from Cryobacterium sp. TMT1-2-1, assembly GCF_004403955.1. Lineage (NCBI taxonomy): Bacteria > Bacillati > Actinomycetota > Actinomycetes > Micrococcales > Microbacteriaceae > Cryobacterium > Cryobacterium sp. TMT1-2-1. Next base: position 1,312 of record NZ_SOHC01000061.1, on the reverse strand, counting down.
GGAGATGCACGTCTTCGCACCACGAGCATTGGGGCCGCGTTTTTGTCTTCCCGTCGGCTTGACGAAGCAGGATCCCGACCAGGCCCTCCTCGAGTTCAACGATGACATATCCGATTCCCGGGATCTTGGGGTCCCGCCAGCCGAGGTAGTCGAGGTTGTCCCATGGCAGGTTTTCGAGGTCCCGGGGAAGGGTGAGCGCCTTTCGTTCCCTGAGTGAAGCATTGATGAATGATGACCGAATGTCTGTGGCGGTGAGCTGGAGCATGAGGTGCGGATGCCTTCTCTGTCTGTGTCGCTGATCCGTGGATTGAGAGTGGTGCGGTCCGGGGTAGGGAGCTAAACGGTGTCGTCAGGCCGGCGGCCAGTTGTTCAGGACAACATCGAGGGCGTCCAGAGCCCTGGACCACGATGCATCCGCTGCGCGTTGCGTGTTTTGAAAGCCACCGGAACATTCCAGACTTACGTATCCGTGGAACACGCTGTGCAGCAGCCGCACAGCGTCGGTCTGGTCCGGCTCCTCGAGTGCGTAGCCCCGGAGGATAGCCCTGGTCATCGACGCGTGCCTACCCGCCGCACTGGCGGCAGCCACCTCAGGGTCAAGCTCCAGCCGTGTTGCTGCATATCGCCCGGGATGTTCCTTCGAGTAAGCCCTGTAGGCGTTGGCGAAGGCGACCAGCGCATCCTTGCCTGCACGGCCAGCCAATGCGGCAGCGACTCGGTCGGCGAGTTCGGCCAATGAAAGCACGGCCACCCTCGTCCGGAGGTCCCGCACATTCTTGATGTGTGAGTAGAGGCTCGCGTCCCTGACGCCGAAGATGCGCGCAACAGCCGAGACGGTCACGCCCTCGAAACCGATCTCGTCAGCCAGGTCAGCCGCTGCGAAGGTCACGCGTTGCGTCGTCAGTCCTATTCGTGCCATTGCGGCCACCTTTCCCCATTTCCTACGATAGCAATGTATTTGCCTAATACCTCCAGGTATTTCCTTGATGTTATTGAGGAGTCATCCTTGTCGATCCCAGTCGCTCGATGCATAGCCATTGCTACCGAGATGGGCGCCAACACACACGCAATGCAAGCTCGGAGCTCGCGCGCACCCCGGCGTCACAGCCCGTAGAGGGTTCCGCTTCGGGCACTGGCATCAGAGCTCTGAGACACGGACGCACCTAGGGCGTGTCTCCTAATCGAATCGTGATTCGTTTGGGAGGGTGGAGGGATGTCGCGTACTGCTCTCCTGACCGATGACCAGTGGGCTCGGATTGAATCGTTGATGCCGAGCTCGGATGGCAGTGCGGGGCGACCGTTCCGGGATCAT